>NZ_JBMJCT010000023.1:0-102017 GCF_049222185.1 Streptomyces sp. LaBMicrA B280
CATATCTGGCGTTGACTTTTGGCACGCTGTTGAGTTCTCAAGGAACGGTCGCTTCCTTTGTACTCACCCTCTCGGGCTTTCCTCCGGGCTTCCCTTCGGTGTTTCCGACTCTATCAGATCTTTTCTCGATCCGATTTCCTCGGTGCTTTCCAGGTTCTCGCTTTCGCGTTTCCCTTTCCGGCGATTCCGACTTTATCAGAAGTTCTTGGCCGGTCTGACCGGCCGCTCATTTCTGAGTAATCGGGAGGATGCTTCTTTTGAATGTCGATAGCGACTTCTTGGAAGCTAGTAGAGTCTAGCGGTCGCCACCGGACGTGTCCAGTTCTAGGCAACTGTTTGAATCTACCTCCCCACACGACCCTTGTCAACGGCTCTTGTGGGCGAAGAGGAGACTAGCAGCTCAGAGGGGCCGGACGCACATCATGCGGCGGTGGGCACGGAGGAACTGCGGTCCGCCGCGTCGAGGTCACCCGTCTCGCCCTCACGCACCGCGCGGCCCCCGAGGACGTAGACGTATGTCAGGAACGCCACCTCGGCCAGGACACCGATACCGATACGGGCCCAGGTGGGCAGGCCGGACGGTGTCACGAACCCTTCGATGGCGCCGGAGACGAACAGGACAAGGGCAAGGCCGATCGCCATGCCGACCGCGGCCCGTCCCTCCTCCGCGAGGGCGGCACGCCGGGTGCGGGGGCCGGGGTCGATCAGGGTCCAGCCCAGGCGCAGCCCCGTACCCGCGGCGACGAAGACCGCGGTCAGTTCCAGCAGGCCGTGCGGCAGGACCAGGCCCAGGAAGGTGTCGAGGCGGCCGGCGGAGGACATCAGGCCGAAGCCGACACCGAGGTTGAGCATGTTCTCGAAGAGGATCCACAGGACCGGCAGACCCAGGAAGACGCCCAGGACCAGGCACATCGCGGCGGCCTTGGCGTTGTTCGTCCACACCTGGGCGGCGAAGGACGCCGCCGGGTGGCTGGAGTAGTAGGTCTCGTACTCACCGCCGGGACGGGTCATCTGGCGCAGCTGGGCGGGTGCGGCGATGGCGGACTGCACCTCCGGGTGGGCGCCGATCCACCAGCCCAGGAGGATCGCGACGGCCGTGGAGACGAGTGCCGTGGGGATCCACCAGCGGCGCGCGCGATAGACGGCGGCCGGGAAGCCGCGGGTCAGGAAGCGGGTCACATCGCGCCAGGAGGCGGTGCGGGCACCGGTGACGGCGCTGCGCGCACGAGCCACGAGCTGGCTGAGCCGCCCGGTGAGCTGCGGGTCGGGCGCGCTGGACTGGATCAGCGAGAGGTGGGTCGCGGTGCGCTGGTAGAGGGTGACGAGTTCGTCGGCCTCGGCGCCGTCGAGGCGGCGTCGACGGCTGAGCAGGGCGTCGAGGCGGTCCCATTCGGCTCGGTGTGCGGAGACGAAGACGTCCAGGTCCATCGGGTCTGCCTGCTCCTCGGCCGGTCGCCGACTGATCGTCGTCGATGATCGTGTTTGCTGTCAGCTTGTCGTACTGACACGCAACGCGCCCACAGCTTGGCAGACTTGCCGCTCAGGGGCGGACCAGGGGAAGGACGGGCGGGCGTGAGCGAGCTGGTGACCGGCGAGGCGGTGGCGCTCGAACTGCTGCCGGCGAAGTTTCCGAGCAGGGCGTTGGCCGTACTGCTCGACCTGGCGGCGGCGATGGTCACGTACCTCGCGGTCACCATGGTGCTCGTGGTGTCGACGTCCTCCCTGGACAGTGCCGCACAGACGGCGCTGGGCATCGCGACGTTCCTCCTGGTTCCCGTCGGGGGGCCGATCGCGGTGGAGACGCTGAGCCACGGCCGTTCGCTCGGGAAGCTGGCGCTGGGGCTTCGGGTGGTGCGGGACGACGGCGGGCCGATCCGGTTCCGGCACGCGCTGGTGCGGGGTTCGATCGGGGTGGTCGAGATCCTCATGACGTTCGGGACGATCGCGTCCATCGCGTCGCTGGTCTCGGCGCGGGGGCGGCGGCTCGGGGACGTGTTCGCGGGGACCCTCGTCGTACGGGAGCGGATCCCGGTGGGGCAGACCGGCCTTGTCGCGCCTCCGCCTGCGCATCTCGTGCGGCGGTTCACCGGTCTCGACCTGTCGGCCGTGCCGGACGGGCTGTGGCTGGCCGTACGGCAGTACCTGACGCGGATGCGGCAGCTGGATCCCGGGGTGTCGTCGGAGATGGCGCAGCGGCTGGCCGGTGATCTCGCGGCGCGTACGGGGGCTCCGCTGCCCGTCGATCTTCCTCCGGCCGTCTTCCTGGCCGCCGTGGTGCATGAGCGTCAGTCGCGGGAGGCGCGGCAGGCCGGGCGGTCCTCCGGTGCGGACGGGCTCGTGGCGGGCCAGGTCCCGTTCGCGGCCCGGGTGGACGCGGGGCCGGGTACCGAGCCGGGCGGGGAGGCGGAGGGCCGGGCGGTGTACCGGGGCCCGACGCCGGTCCAGCCGGAGCCGCCCGCCGTGCCGCCGGTCGCGCCCGCCTCCCGGGAGCAGCCGCCGGTCGCGCCCGCCTCCCGGGAGCAGTCGGGCGAGCGGCCGGCCACCGGGTTCGCGCCGCCCGCGTAGCGCCGGGTGCGGAGCGCGGCCCTCCCGGCTCCCCCGCGCGAGTTCCGGCTCCCCCGCGTGGGACGGACGTCGTACGACCCGCCGCTCAGCGGAACGTCGACGGCGGTGACTCCAGGTCCTCCAGCTCGATCCCGGGCGCGGCCAGGACCACGTCCCCGGCGATGTGGACGGTGTGCTGTTCGCCCGTGTCCAGGGCGCTGACCTGGTATTCCTCCACGGTCAGGGGGCCGTTGTCAGTGGCGTGTGCTTCGCTGTTCACCAGTGCCCAGGACTGGTCCACGGTGCGGGGGGCGAGGACCGGGTCGGTGAGGGCGAGGAGTCGTACGCGGGTCGCGGAGGAGGGGGTGAGGCGCAGGAGCCGAGCGGTGGCGACGAGGAACGCGGGGGACGTGCCGGTGAAGGCGTGGGCGCGCACATTGCCTTCGGTGGCATGGGTTCCGGTGGGGTCCGTGCGGACCCAGGTGACGCCGTCGAGGGCGGCACCGCGTACCTGCCAGCCGCCCGCGTGGAGTTCGAGGCGGATCGGACGGCCGAGGTCGTCGAGGGCGAGGTCGACCGAACCACGCTGGTCGCCGGCGGGGGTCGTCAGCCGGGAGACATAGCGCCAGCCGGACGGGCCGGGGGCGCACTGGAAGTGCTCTTCACCGAGGGGGGTGTGATCGTGCGGATCGTGGAGCGAATAGCGGCCGCGGGGCATGGAGGTCCTGGGTCGTGACGGGCTCGGGTCGTCGCCGCGGTACGTCGGTCCGGGGGGTGACGCGCCGGACGGGTGCGTGAGGGCCGGACCGGACCGGCCACAAAGGGGCAGGCCCCCGGCACGGGGGTGCGGGGGCCTGCCTCTGGGGACCTGGCCGAGACGCGGTGACGCGGCTCGGGGGCGGTCAGTAGCGGTAGTGGTCCGACTTGTACGGACCCTCGACCTCGACACCGATGTACGCCGCCTGCTCCGGACGCAGCGTCGTCAGCCTGACGCCGAGGGAGTCCAGGTGGAGACGGGCGACCTTCTCGTCCAGGTGCTTGGGCAGCACATACACACCGGTCGGGTACTCGTCGGGCTTGGTGAACAACTCGATCTGGGCCAGCGTCTGGTCCGCGAACGAGTTCGACATCACGAACGACGGATGACCCGTCGCATTGCCCAGATTCAGCAGACGACCCTCGGACAGCACGATGATCACCTTGCCGTCCGGGAACGTCCACGTGTGGACCTGCGGCTTGACCTCGTCCTTGACGATCCCCGGGATCCCCGCCAGACCGGCCATGTCGATCTCGTTGTCGAAGTGACCGATGTTCCCCACGATCGCCTGGTGCTTCATCCGGGCCATGTCCGAGGCCATGATGATGTCCTTGTTACCCGTCGTGGTGACGAAGATGTCAGCCTTGTCCACGACCTCGTCCAGCGTCGTCACCTGATAGCCGTCCATCGCCGCCTGCAGCGCGCAGATCGGATCGATCTCCGTGACGATCACCCGGGCACCCTGACCCCGCAACGACTCCGCACAGCCCTTGCCCACATCGCCGTAACCACACACGACGGCGGTCTTGCCGCCGATGAGGACGTCGGTGGCACGGTTGATGCCGTCCACCAGAGAGTGGCGGCAACCGTACTTGTTGTCGAACTTCGACTTCGTCACCGCGTCATTGACGTTGATCGCCGGGAACAGCAGCACACCGTCACGCTGCATCTCGTACAGACGGTGCACACCCGTCGTGGTCTCCTCGGTCACGCCGCGGATCTCGGAGGCCAGCTGGGTCCACTTCTGCGAGCCGTCCGTGATGGTGCGGTGCAGCAGTTCGAGGATGACGCGGTGCTCGTCGGACTCGGCGGTCTCCAGGCCGGGGACCTTGCCGTCCTTCTCGTACTCGACGCCCTTGTGGACGAGGAGGGTGGCGTCACCGCCGTCGTCCAGGATCATGTTCGGACCGCCGGTGGGCTCCCCCGGCCAGGTCAGCGCCTGCTCGGTGCACCACCAGTACTCCTCCAGGGTCTCGCCCTTCCAGGCGAAGACCGGGACGCCCTGAGGGTTGTCCGGCGTGCCGTTCGGACCGACGGCGATGGCGGCGGCCGCATGGTCCTGCGTGGAGAAGATGTTGCAGGACGCCCAGCGGACCCGGGCACCGAGGGCGACCAGGGTCTCGATCAGCACCGCGGTCTGCACCGTCATGTGCAGGGAACCGGTCACACGGGCGCCGGCCAGCGGCTGCGCCTCGGCGTACTCCCTGCGGATCGCCATCAAGCCGGGCATCTCATGCTCGGCGAGAGTGATCTCCTTGCGGCCGAACTCGGCCAGCGAGAGATCGGCGACCTTGAAGTCCTGTCGGTTGTCGACAGTCGTCATTGCGAGCTGCTCCTCGGAATCGGGGCGAGGGTGGGTACGGCTGGTCTGCGCGGCGGCGGACATACGGATGCCCGGGAAGAGGGCACAGGGGTGCCCGCGTGCGCGCAGCGCAGTCCGTCGGAGGCCCTCTCTCCCTCGGACGGTCCGCTAGGGGACCGCCCGACCGCCATCAGCAGCGACGTCTGGCTTCGTCCCAAGCTACACCGGACCGCCCGGTCGCCCACAGTCCGCGTCCGCTTGGTTCAAGCCGTATCCGAGACGGCCGCGCGGTCCCCGGCGGGGTGGGCGGTGCCGGGTCAGTGGCCGCCGACGTGCGGGTTCGGGCCGCCGGGGGTCGCCAACGGGTCCGGGCCCTTGGCGGCCTCGGCCTCGCTGTAGATGTCGGGTTCGAGGTAGATCACACGGGCGATCGGGACGGCGGTGCGGATGCGGTCCTCAGCGGCGTCGATGGCGGCGGCGACCTCGGCGGCGGTGTCGTCGTGCCGGACCGCGATCTTGGCGGCGACCAGCAGTTCCTCGGGGCCGAGGTGCAGGGTGCGCATGTGGATGATGCGGGCGACCGAGGCGCCGTCGACGGTCGCGGCCTCGATCTTCTTGATCACGTCGAGGCCGGCCGCCTCGCCCAGCAGCAGCGACTTGGTCTCGGCGGCCAGCACCAGGGCGATGCAGACGAGCAGGACACCGATGCAGATGGTGCCGACGCCGTCCCAGACGCCGTCGCCGGTGAGCACGGAGAGGCCGACGCCGCCGAGGGCGAGGACGAGACCGATGAGCGCGCCGAAGTCCTCCAGCAGGACGACGGGCAGCTCGGGGGCCTTGGCGCGGCGGATGAACTGCGACCAGGACAGCGAGCCGCGCAGTTCCTGGGACTCCTTGATCGCGGTGCGGAAGGAGAAGCCCTCGGCGAGGATCGCGAAGACGAGGACGCCCACCGGCCAGTACCAGTTGTCCAGGGCGTGCGGGTGGGAGACCTTCTCGTAGCCCTCGTAGATGGCGAACATGCCGCCGATGGAGAAGAGGACGATCGAGACGAGGAAGGCGTAGATGTACCGCTCGCGGCCGTAGCCGAAGGGGTGCTGCGGGGTGGCCTCGCGCTGGGCCTTCTTGCCGCCGACGAGCAGCAGGAACTGATTGCCGGAGTCGGCGAGCGAGTGGACGCCCTCGGCGAGCATCGAGGACGAGCCGCTGAAGGCGAACGCCACGAACTTCGATGCCGCGATCGCGAGGTTGGCGCCCAGTGCCGCCACGATCGCCCTGGTACCGCCTGACGCGCTCATGTGTCCGCGTTGTCCCTTCGGTCTCTGCTCGGTCTCTGCGCCTTTGCCCGGCCTTTGCCGGTGGGCCATTCTTGCAGCCCGGCCGGGCCCCGACGCGTCAGGTATCCACAGCCCCGGTCATACGATCCGTCAGACGCGTACGGTGGCGCGGAAGACCGTACCCGCGCCCGAGATCCCGGCCCGCTCACCCGCGGGGACGAACACCGACTGCCCGGGGCCCAGTTCGTGCTCGCCCGCGCGGACGGAGCCGGCCGTGCACAGCAGGATCTGCGGGGTGTCCCGGGTGAGGTCGTGGGCGGCGCCGCCCTCGGCCAGGGTGTACCGGGAGAGCCGGAACTCGTCGATCGGCGTCTCGTAGACCTCCTCTCCGTCCGGGGCGGCCTCCGGCCGCAGTACGCCGGGGTCGCCCGCCTCGAAGCGGACGACGCGCAGGAGTTCGGGCACGTCGACGTGTTTGGGGGTCAGACCGCAGCGAAGGACGTTGTCGGAGTTGGCCATGATCTCGACGCCCAGGCCGTCGAGATAGGCGTGCGGGACACCGGCGCCCAGGAACAGGGCCTCACCGGGCTGGAGGCGGACATGGTTGAGCAGCATGGCCGCGATGACGCCGGGGTCGCCGGGGAAGTGGTGCGCGAGGTCGGCGTACGGGGCGTGGTCGCCGCCCAGGCGGGCGCAGGCCGCGGTGGCCTCGGCGACCGTACGGGCCATGTCGTCGCGGTCCGCGGAGAGGATCGCGGTGAGCACCTCGCGCAGGGCCGCCTCCTCGGGATGGGCGCCCAGGAGATCGACGTACGGCTTGAGGGAGTCGACGCCGAGGGCGGCGAGCAGTTCGGCGGCGTGGGCCGGTTCGCGGAAGCCGCACAGGCCGTCGAACTCGGTGAGGGCGCAGATCAGTTCGGGCTTGTGGTTGGCGTCCTTGTAGTTGCGGTGCGGCGCGTCGATCGGGACGCCTCTGCGCTCCTCGTCGTCGTAACCCTCCCTGGCCTGCTCCAGATCGGGGTGCACCTGGAGGGACAGGGGCGCGCCGGCGGCGAGGATCTTCAGCAGGAAGGGCAGCCGCGGGCCGAACCTGGCCACCGTCTCCTTGCCCAGTTCGCGCTCCGGGTCGGCGTCGATCACCTCGGCGAGTGTGCCGCGCGCGGTGCGCGAGGGGGCGCCGGGGTGGGCGCCCATCCACATCTCCGCCTGGGGTTCGCCGGTCGGCTCGACGCCGAGCAGCTGCGGGATGGCGGTGGCGGAACCCCAGGCGTAGGGGCGGACGGTGTTGTCGAGGCGGTCCATGTGTCTTCTCTGTCTTCCGTGCGTGCGCTGCTCGGCCGGCGGGCCTCGCGCGGGGCGCGGCGGCGGGGTGCGGGCCGTGGAGGGGCGGGCCCGGGGGTGCGCGGGGTCGACGGCGAGCGGGGTGAGGACCGGGAAGATCTGGTGCCGGAACAGCGTGAACAGGCGGGCCTGCTCCTTGTCCGCCAGTTCGCTCTCCCGTAGCCAGATCAGGCCCCGGAAGCGAGCGCCAGGTAAACGGCGGCGAAATCCGTGACGGCGATCAGTTCCGCGAGGGTCTCCAGTTCGCCGCCCTCCTCGGGTTCGAGTTCGCTGATCGGCGTGTCGTGGCTGAGGGCCAGGTCACGGGCGGTGGGGGCGGCGGAGAGGCCGCCGCTCGGGCGGTCGCGCAGCAGCACCACGCGCGTGTGCAGCGCGGGTGCCTCCTCCACGCGGTCGCGGAAGAAGTCGTCCGGGTCGGCGCCGGCGGCGAGCGGTCCGGCCAGCAGGGCGCCGTGCGCGGCGAGCGCCTCGGGCAGCTCGGCGACGACGGCGGGGCGAGATCGGAAGAGCACACGAGCGCCTCGGGCAGCTCGGCGACGACGGCGGGGCGCCCCGCGAGTTCGGCGAGGGCGGCGGCGAAGCGGCGGCCGGCGGGGCCCGCGGAGGCGCCCTCGGTCCACACTACGGGGAGCGCGTCGGCGAGTTCGGCGGCGACGGTCTTGGCGGGGTTGCTGTAGGCCACGATGGCGGGTCCGCAGCGCTCGGCGATCCGGTCGAGGCGGTCGGCGACCTTCTCCAGGGCCTCGGGCGGGGCGGTGAGCAGGCCGATCCGGTCCAGGAGCGCGAGCAGCGGGGTCAGCAGGGCCCAGAAGACGCCGGGTGAGGACGCGGCGAGCGGTTCCTCATGGTCGTACGGCGCCGTCGCCATCGGTACGAACAGTGCGCGGCTGACTCCGGCGGCCTCGGCGAGGGGGGTGTCGGCCGGGGCGACGGCGACGACGGTGACGCCGCGGCGGTACGCCTGGTCGGCGAGGAGGGCGAGGCTGGGTTCGGTGCCGTCCGGGGTGGTGATCAGGAGGAGGTCGACCGAGCCGGCCCAGCCGGGGAGTTCCCAGCGCAGGGCACCCGCGGCGGGGGCGACGCCGGTGGGCGCGAGGCGGACCACGGGGCTGCCGGGTCCCGCCAGGGTGCCGAGGAGGTCGGCGGTGTGGGTGGCGGCGGCGCCGGGTCCCGCGATCAGTACGGCGCGGGGGCGGCCGTCGGGTTTGAGGTTGCCGACACCGGCCTCGGCGGCGTGCCGGGCGGCGGTGCGGACGCGGGCGCCGGCCTCGGCGGCACCACGCAGCAGGCCCCGGCGGTCGGCCTCGGCGAGGCCCTCCGGGCTGTCGAGCAGCGATTCGTCCAACATGGGCGGCAGCCTCCGATGGCCGGGGGGTGGCTACGACGATCTACGACGCTACGGGGTGCGGGGGGGGCTTCCGACGGTACGGCGGTGTCCTCGCCGGTACGACGGGCCGGGCCGCGTCACTCGGGGCGGCGGGCCTCGTCCACGAGGAGGACCGGGATGCCGTCGCGGACCGGGTAGGCGAGACCGCAGTCCTGGCCGGTGCAGATCAGCTCGGCGTCCTGCTCCTCGAGGGGGGCGTGGCAGGCCGGGCAGGCGAGGATCTCCAGGAGGCCGGCTTCGAGCGGCATGGGGTGTGTCCCTTCGGGGCGAGGTTTCTTGGACCGCTGGTCAGCGTACCGCTGTGGGGCGGGTGGGGCGGGGGTCGCGGTACCGTCCGCGACCCGCCGGTGCCGCCCGGGGTCAGGCCCGGATGATCGCCAGGGCCTCGTCGCGGATCTCGGCCATGGTGGGCTCGTCCTTCGCCTCGGCGTTCAGGCGCAGGAGCGGCTCGGTGTTGGAGGGGCGGACGTTGAACCACCAGTCGGGGGTGGAGACGGTGAGGCCGTCGAGGTCGTCCAGGGTGACGTCGGCGCGCCCCGCGTAGGCGGCGCGGATCGCGGCGAGGCGGGCGGACTGGTCGGCGACGGTGGAGTTGATCTCGCCGGAGCCCTGGTAGCGGTCGTACTGGGCGACGAGCGAGGACAGCGGGCCCTGCTGGCCGCCGAGGGCGGCCAGGACGTGCAGGGCGGCCAGCATGCCGGTGTCGGCGTTCCAGAAGTCCTTGAAGTAGTAGTGCGCGGAGTGCTCGCCGCCGAAGATCGCGCCGGTGCGGGCCATCTCGGCCTTGATGAAGGAGTGGCCGACCCGGGTGCGGACCGGGGTGCCGCCGTTCTCGCGGACGACCTCGGGGACCGTGCGGGAGGTGATCAGGTTGTGGATGATCATGCCTTCACCGCCGTTGCGCGCCAGTTCGCGGGCGGCGACCAGGGCGGTGATCGCGGACGGGGAGACCGGGTCGCCGTTCTCGTCCACGACGAAGCAGCGGTCGGCGTCGCCGTCGAAGGCGATGCCGAGGTCGGCGCCCTCCGCCGGGACCCGCTTCTGGAGGTCCACGAGGTTGGCCGGGTCGAGCGGGTTGGCCTCGTGGTTCGGGAAGGTGCCGTCCAGTTCGAAGTACATCGGCACGAGCGTCAGGGGCAGGCCGGCGAAGACCGTGGGCACCGTGTGGCCGCCCATGCCGTTGCCCGCGTCGACCACGACCTTCAGGGGGCGGATCGCGCTCAGGTCGACCAGTGCGCGCAGGTGCGCCGCGTAGTCGTCCAGCGTCTCGCGCGAGGTGAGGGTGCCCGGCTCGGGGGCCGGCTCGGGGGCGCCCGACTCCAGCCACTTCTCGACCAGTTCGCGGATCTGGGTGAGGCCGGTGTCCTGGCCGACCGGGGCGGCGCCGGCGCGGCACATCTTGATGCCGTTGTACTGGGCCGGGTTGTGCGAGGCGGTGAACATCGCGCCGGGCAGGTCCAGCGCGCCCGAGGCGTAGTAGAGCTGGTCCGTGGAGCACAGGCCGATCTCGGTCACGTGCACGCCGCGGTCGGCCGCGCCGCGCGCGAAGGCGCGGGACAGGCCGGGGGACGAGGGCCGCATGTCATGGCCGACGACGATCGCCGTCGCGTCCGTCACCTGTGCGAAGGCGGCGCCGAAGAGACCGGCCAGGGTTTCGTCCCACTGGTCCGGGACCACTCCGCGTACGTCGTACGCCTTCACGATCTGCGACAGATCAGCCGTCACGGCCAGCCCTCCTGAAGTTCTCTGGACCCCCACAAACTACCCGTCCGCGGTAAGGGGGAGGTGTGCGGACACCGATGGGGCGCGCGGTCGTCACCGGGAGGAGTGGCGGGGGCGGGTGGCGCTCCGGCCACCCCTACGGGGGACCGTCCGCCATCTCCCCGCGGGCGTCCGTCAGTTGTCGGGGGAGCGCAGGACCCGCAGATGACCGCGGCGGGCCACCTCCATGGGGTCCGCGGTGCGGGCTCCGCCGCCGGCCCCGGCCGCGCGCTCCTGGGGGCGGGCGGCCTCGCGCACGGCGTTGGCGAGCGCCTCCAGGTCGTCACCGCTGGGGCGGGCGGGGGCGGAGCCGTCCAGGAGGCGGACGACCTCCCAGCCGCGCGGGGCGGTGAGGCGCTCGGAGTGCTCGGCGCACAGGTCGTAGCAGTGGGGTTCGGCGTAGGTGGCGAGCGGGCCGAGGACCGCGGTCGAGTCGGCGTAGACGTACGTCAGCGTCGCGACGGCGGGTCGGCCGCAGGCGGTGCGCGAACAGCGACGTACAGGGCTCACGACGTTGGACGGTACCGCACTCTTGAGCGGGCCGCGACGACTCTCCACCAGGTCACTCCCCCGTGTCGTGCTGTGAGACGCCCCACATACCCCTGAGAACAGGCCCTGTTGAGCTGCGCGGAAGGGGACGGCGGGGTGTGGGGGCAGGACTGTTTCCGGTCATGAGTCAGTACAAATACGGTCAATTGGCTTGAGTTCCGGGGACTTGAGGAGTTCGAGGACAGTTGCCGAAAAGAGCCGGTCCTTGGCCGAAACGGTCAGCCCGCGACAGGAATTCGCCGGTGGCCGGTTGGCGCGTGCGGCCGGGCGGGCGGGGCGGCCGAGGACTACGCTTCAGCAGTGATGGACAACCGTGTACCGCCCCGAGCCGCAGGCCCCGGACCCCGTCGCCGTGATCGTCACGGGCGGGGCATGCGGGGGCCGATCGCACCGCCGCAGGTGCCGTTGGCGGCGAGCAGGGCGGAGGTGTTCGCCGATCTCGTGCAGGACTCCGTGGAACGGCTGGAGCGGCGGTGGCCGCAGCTCGCCGAGGTGGAGTTCCTGGTGCTGGAGGTGCCCCGCCTGGAGGGGCAGGAGTCCGTCGCCCTGTGGGGGGACGAGGGGGTGCCGCTCGGCGGGATCGCGCCGGCGCGGGACGGGCGGCGGGCGCGGGTGGTCGTGTACCGGCGCCCGGTGGAGATCCGGTCGAAGGGGCGGGACGAGCGGGCGGCGCTCGTCCATGAGGTGGTCGTGGAGCAGGTCGCGGAACTGCTCGGGCTGACGCCGGAGACGGTGGATCCGCGGTACGGCGAGGAATAGGGCGGCGCCGGGGCCCGTGGAGAGGGGCCCCGGCCGGCGAGTCGGGCCTGATCCGGACGAGCGGCCCTAGCGGGCGCTGCCCAGGTCGCGGTCCGCGCTGGAGCCCTGGAGCATCAGGGTGGTCTCCTCGATGCGGCTGAACCGGCCGTCGGCCGCCAGGTCGGCGAAGACGTAGACCTCCATCTGCACGGTCGTGCCGTCCTTCTTCGTGATGTGGGCGGTGTGCCGGTCGGCGTACCGGTTGCCGTCCTGCAGCTCCTCGTGGACCTCGACGTGCCCGTCGGCGACGAGGGTGCGCAGGTGGGCGATGTGGTCGAGGAACTCGCCGCGGTCCGCCCACTCCCCGTCCGTGCGCTGGCGGTACTCCGGGGCGAAGTGGCGGTCGGCGGCCTCCTGCAGGGTCAGCTCCTCATTGAAGAGCAGGTCGGTCAGGGCGGCCTCGATACGGGTGCGGGTCATGGCAGGTCCTCTCAAAGAATCCGAGATGCGTGCGCTGCGCACGCTTCGCCATGACTGTAACACCCAATGCGTGCGCTGCGCACGCTATTCTTGGGGGATGGATTCCTCGCATACGGAAAACGAAGTCGGGCAGGAGATCGCGGACGCCCTGGGGGTGCTGCTGCGGCGCACCACGCGCACACGGCTGCACCAGAAGCTGACCGAGGGCATGGGTGAGGCGGTGGACGAGCTGACCTACCCCGTCCTCAGCGCCCTCGCCCGGATCGGCCCGTGCAGCGCGGCCGAGCTGGCGCCCGAGGTGGGCCTCGACCGCTCCGGCGTCACGCGCCGGGCCTCGCGGTTGCAGGACGCCGGTCTCGTACGGCGTGAGCCCGATCCCACCGATCAGCGCGCCCAGTTGCTCGTCCTCACCGAGCCGGGGCTGCGGGCCGTGGAGGAGCTGCGCGGGCGGCTGGCCGCCCACATCAGGGCGAGCCTGTCGGCATGGCCCCCGGGCGAGGCCGAGGCCTTCGCGCGGGGGCTGCACCGCTTCACGCAGGAGGGTCCGTTCGCCTGACGCGTTCGTCCGACAGGTTCGTCTGAGGGGCGGACCGGGCGCCCCTACTTCTGGAGGATCGAGAGGTCCTCGCTCGTCTTCGGCACCGAGACCAGGCCCCTGTCGCTCGGCAGGGTCTGGATGGTGAAGCCGGAGGGGTCGGTGGAGGTGAGGGTGCGGGAGGCGTAGAGAGGGGCGGTGGTGAGGGGTTCGACGGTCAGGGCGTAGGTGCCCTTGGCGCCGGAGGGGACCGGGGCGTCGATGTCCTGGGTGGTGCCGGCCTTGATCGTGTACGTCTTGCTGACCGCCGTACCGCCGTCGCTGCCCGCCGAGGCGGTGACCTTGACCTTGGCCGTGGCGGTGGGCGCCGTCAGGGCGAGGGTGGTGTTCTTGGCGCTGTTGTCGGCCGCGGTGGCGCGCGCGCCGACGGGGGCGGTGGCCGGGATGAACGCCGTCTCCTGGTTCGCCCCCTTGCCCCGGACCACCCGCAGCGCGGCGACGACCGGCACCGACTGGTCGGTGGGGGTCAGGACCAGGGACCCCGCCTCGCCACGAGTGAGCGGGCCGAGGTCGGCCGAGGTGGTCATGCCGGACTTGACGTGCAGTTCCTCATTGCCCGCCGGGGTGATCAGGCCGTCGGGCGAGGCGAGGCGGATCTTGAGGTCCGCGTCCGCGTCGCCGGGTGTGAAGGCGATCAGGCGGACATCGGTGGCGTCCTTGGGGATGCCGGGCAGCACCAGGCTGCCGGCCGGGTCGGCGGCCGCGGCCAGCCAGTCACCGCCCGACTTGTCGTCCAGCGCCTGCACCGTCGCGCCGACCCGCCCGCTGCGCACGCTGACATGCACGGTCAGGTCGTCCTGCCGCTCATCGGTCAGCGTGGACAGCAGGATCGGCTCGCTGGTGTGCGGTTTGACCGTGAGGTTCTCCCCCAGCGGCGACTTGATCGCGCCGTTCTTGCCGTACAGCTCGACATCCACGACGGCGGCGGAGTCGTCCGGGTTGGTCAGATGGACGTAGTCGGTGCGGCTCGCGGCGGTGCTGGCGCCCGGGAACCAGAACTCGGTGTCCGCGGGGGTGCAGCTGACGCCCTGGAGGCCGCGGCCGGTACCGGCGGCGATCTCGGTGGTCTCCTGCACGGTCCAGCCGGGCGCGAACTTCCCGTCCGCGGTACCGATCAGCGCGGGCGTGTCGGCGCCGGAGGTGTCGCCGGTGACCGGGGTGCCGGGCGCCTTCGGGGTGAGCGCCGGCTGGCCGGCGCTCGACTTCTTGCCGCTCTTGCCCTTGCCCTTGCCCTGCTGGGTGTCGCCCGTGCCGTCCGCCGACTGCACGGGGGCGGCCTGGAGTTGGGCCTTGCCGCCGCTCGCGGCGCCCTGGGTGACGGGCGTGAACGAGGTGTACGTCGTGTCCGCGATGTCCGACACGCTGGGCGCCGGGCACAGCAGACCGGTGCGCTGCACGGGCAGTTGGGCGGCGGCGCCCGGGGCGGGCGCGCCGGACGCGGACGGGGTGGCCAGCGCGGCGACCGCGGTGACGGCGGCCAGCGCGGTGGCACCGGCGATCAAGGACAGGGTGGTGCGGTTCACTGCTGGCTCCCGTCGGGGCGCTCGCTGCCGGTGCCATGGTGCGGCTGGGCGGGGTCGTAGCCCTGCTGGGCGGGGTCGTACGCCGGGTCGTAGACCTGCTGCTGGTACGCCGCCGGGTCGTACGGCTGCTGGTGCTGCTCGGCGGTGCCGCCGTAGGCGTACGGGTCGTAGGGCGCCGTGCCGTAGGGGTCGGTCTGGTACGCCTGCTGGTCGTAGCCGCCCTGCTGGTAGGCGTCGTTGCCGTAGCCCGGGTACGGGGTGTTCGCGTAGGGGGTGGCGTACGACTCGTCGTAGGCGGGGTCGTACGGCTGCTGGTGCGGGATCTCGGGCTCGGCGGGGGCCGGGGCCGGGGGCGCCTCAGGGGCTTGCTCCGCGGGCGGTTCCGCGGCGGACTCCTCCTCGGCCTGGGCGCGCAGGCGGCGGGCGCGGCGGCCCTCGCCCGCGGGGACCTCCGCGGGCTGCGGCTCCTCCTCGGGGAGGTCGTCGTCCACGTCGCGGCGGCGGCCCGGCAGGGCGAGGACGACCAGGACGACGGCGAGCGCGCCCTGGGCGAACAGCCAGGCGGTGTGGGTGAGGGGCGCGTCGTAGGTGACGTCCAACCGGCCGCCGGTGGACGGGAGTCGGAAGCCCTGGGCCCAGCCGTCGACGGTGGTGCGGGTGAGCGGCTTGCCGTCCAGGGTGGCGGTCCAGCCGGGGGCGGCGCTGTCGGCGAGGCGCAGCACACGGCCGTCCGAGCCGGACGGGACGGTGGTGTGGATGTCCACCGGTCCGGCCTCGACCGGCCGGGTGGTGCCGGAGTCGACGGAGTCCGAGGTGCCGGCGGGCAGGATGACCGCGCGGGAGACCTCCTGGTCGACGCGCCACAGGGCGTTGCCGTTCTGCTGGCTGAGCCGGGCCAGGCCGGGGGTGGCGTCGAGGACGCGGGTGATGTCGCGGGGCGCGCCCTTGTGGACGAGGACGTAGCGCACGGCGAAGCCGCCGAGTTCGTCGGCCTGGTCGGCGCCGGAGCCGGCGACCAGGTTGGCGACGACCTTGTCCAGGCGGGCGTTCTGGCCGTCGGTGGCGGTGAATTCGGCGTCTCCCATGCGGGCGCCGGCGCCGCGCACCAGGGTGTAGCCGACGTGCGCGGTGGAGTCGCTGTCCAGGACGAGGGTGCGGGCCCGGTCGCCGGTGGTGGAGTCCTCGGCGACGAACGCGGGCACCTGGGCCGGGTCGCGGCGCTGCACGGGGCCGTCGGCGCCGCGGACCATCCAGGCGGCGGCGAGCAGCAGCGGGCCCACGGCCGCGGTGAGCGCGATCAGGGCGGCCACGGCCCACGGCCGCGGTGAGCGCGATCCGGGCGGCCACCGGCTGGCGCCAGCCGAAGCTCTGCTCGGCCACGCGCGCGCGGGCGCCGTCGGCGCCGAGGACGGCGGCGGCCAGCAGCGCGATGCCGTAGACGAGGGTGGCCGGTCCGGCCCAGGCGGAGCGGTTGGCGAGGACCGCGAGGGCGAGGCCGATCAGGGCGACGACCCAGGCGGTGCGGATGCCGGCCTGCCGCTCGGAGCGCAGCAGTGCGGCGAGGGCGGCGAGCACGATGCCGAGCAGCAGCAGGCCGCTCGTGGTGCCGGGGCCGCCGGGGCTGGCGCCGAGCAGGTCGAGCGCGGAGGCGGACGAGGCGCCGTACGCGAGGCCCGCTTCCTTGAGGAAGCCGGTCGGCAGCAGGGTCAGCGACCAGGGGGCGAGGAGCAGCAGCGGGGTGCCGAGCTGCACGAGCAGGCGCAGGCCGTGGGCGATCAGGTCGGCGCGGCGCAGCGCGAGCACGCCGAGGCCGAGGACCAGCGCGATGGGCCAGACGATCGGGGTGAAGGCGGTGGTGATGGTCAGCAGCAGGGCGTACGCCCAGGTGGCGCGCCAGCTGCCACGGGCGCCGGTGCGGCTGGTGAGGCCGCTCGCGGCGACGCCCGCGCGGGCGATCAGCGGCAGCAGTACGGCGAGTACGGCGGTGCCGATGCGGCCGCCGGCCAGCGCGCCGGTGGTGGCGGGCAGGAAGGCGTAGGCGATGGCCGCCCAGGCGCGCAGCAGCCGGGAGGTGACCAGGGGCCGGGAGGCGAAGTAGGCGGTGCATCCGGCGAGCGGTACCGAGCAGACCAGCAGCACGGTGACGGCGACTCCGGCGGAGCCGAACAGCAGGGTGGCCAGGGTGGCGACGATGGCGAGGTACGGCGGTGCGGCGGGGGTGCCGCCCGCGCCGACCGGGTGCCAGGCGTCCGCGAAGCGGGACCACAGTTCACCTGCGCTCGCCGGGGCGGGCAGCAGGGCGCCGCCGCCGAGCGCGCCGCCGGAGAGCAGGGCGCGGCAGGCGACCAGGGAGATGACCAGCAGGGCGAGGAAGAGCACCGGTCCGGGCCTGCGGGCGATCCGCTTGAGGCGGACGAACTGTTCGACCTCCAGGAAGTCGGCGTCGTCGCCGCCGGGCCCGGACTCCACGGCGCCGCCGTGCCGGCCGGCCGAGGTGGTGTCGGTGTCGGAGCCGCTGGTGAAATTGCCCGCGAACTGCTCCACGGTGGCGCGGATGGTGGCGCCGGGCGGGGGGAAGAGGGGGCGCAGTTCGTCCTTGCCGATCTGCGGGGTGCCGCGGCGGCGCCGGGCGGCGATGATCCGCTCGGGCCGCAGCAGGGTGCCCAGCAGTCCCCGGATCTCGTCGACGGCCTGGCCCGGGACCTTGCCGACCAGGTAGGCGACGGTGCGCACCAGGGTGCCGAGGACGAGCCGCAGCATCACCCAGGGCAGCGCGGCGGTACGGGTGTTGGCGAGCAGGGTGTGGACGGCGCCGGCCTTGTCGACCTTGTGCGGGGAGGCGGCGGTGCGGCCCACGCAGTCCACGGCGCGGCGCTCGCGGGAAGCGGCCTCGGCGTGTCGGACGACCGCGTCGGGGGCGATCAGGACGCGGTGACCGGCGAGATGGGCGCGCCAGCACAGGTCCACGTCGTCGCGCATCAGGGGCAGTCGGCGGTCGAAGCCGCCGAGCTGTTCGAAGACGTCGCGGCGGATCAGCATGCCGGCGGTGGAGACGGACAGCACGGTGCGGACGTGGTCGTGCTGGCCCTGGTCCTGTTCGCGGCGGTCCAGGCCGGTCCAGCGGCGGCCGGAGTGGGCGATGGAGACGCCGACCTCCAGCAACTGCCTGCGGTCGTACCAGCCGCGGAGTTTGGGGCCGACGATCGCGACGTCGTCGCGGCCCAGTTCGAGCTCGTTCTCGACGACCCGGAGCAGCTGGGCGAGGGCGTCGGGTTCGGGGGCGCAGTCGTCGTGCAGCAGCCAGAGCCACTGGACCGGTTCGCCGTAGGGCAGTTCGGGGAGGTCGTAGGCGTCGTCGCGCCAGGTGCGGGTGGCCGGGTCCCAGCCGCTGGGGCGCTTGAGGTAGGGCAGCTCGTCCGGGGTGAGGACGGGGACGGTGCGGCTCGCCTCCTCGACGGCCTGGCCGAAGCCGGTGCGGCGGGCGAGGTGCAGCACGCCCGCGTCGCCGAGGGCCTCGCCGAGCAGCTGGGCGGAGTTGTCCGCGCTGCCGGTGTCGGCGGCCACCGCGTGCTGGACGGGGCGTTCCTGGCCGAGCAGCCCGGCGAGCGCGTCGGGCAGCCAGCGCGCGCCGTCGTGGGAGACGAGGACGGCGGTGACCACGTGACGCGGAAACTCTGGGGGGCGGGCCGGGTCGAACGCCGCCTGGTGGGCTGGGTCGAACGCTGCTGCGGCGGCCGGGTCTTGGGCTGCCGTATGGCTGTGCACGGACATCGAGGTACGGGCCCCGGTTCGCTGGACTGCGGTGGACACCTGCGGTCCCCGGGCCTCGA
The DNA here is from genome assembly GCF_049222185.1 of Streptomyces sp. LaBMicrA B280. Classification (NCBI taxonomy): domain Bacteria; kingdom Bacillati; phylum Actinomycetota; class Actinomycetes; order Kitasatosporales; family Streptomycetaceae; genus Streptomyces; species Streptomyces sp. LaBMicrA B280. The sequence continues at coordinate 18,365 of NZ_JBMJCT010000023.1, forward strand.
TGGGCTCGCGGGGACAGCGGGTCGTCTCGGACGAGCGACCACACTATCGGCTGTCCACGACGACGGCCCGCCGCCTGTGGATAACCCACGGGCCACGGGCCGTTCGTGATGTTTTCTCGGGTATGGCGCGGGTATGTACCGGGTGCCCGCGGCGCCGGCTCGCGGTCAGACGGCGGCCTTCTTCAGCCGGCGGCGCTCCCGCTCGGACAGACCGCCCCAGATGCCGAAGCGCTCGTCGTTGGCGAGGGCGTACTCAAGGCATTCGGAGCGGACCTCGCAGGCGAGGCAGACCTTCTTCGCCTCTCTGGTGGAGCCGCCCTTCTCGGGGAAGAAGGACTCGGGGTCGGTCTGGGCGCACAGCGCGCGCTCCTGCCAGCCGAGTTCCTCGTCCGCGTCGTCGACCAGCAGTTGCTGCACCAGCTCGGTCATGTGCGCCCCTCGTCTGTCTTTCGCGTCCCCGTGCGTACGCCGTTACCGATTTCGGCTGAACGACACGAGTGAAATTACAAGTGTGCTGCTCCGGGCGAGTCAAGCCGAGATCTGCTATTGAGCCCGTTATTCACTCTGCGGAACCAAGGCCATGCGGAAAGTGTTCAAATCGGCATAAAGCACGACACTCATCCACTCCATGAAGGAAGACGTTCTGACGTTCGATCGCGTTGCGCCGCTCGTCGAGCGCTCGGATGTGCCCCATGTGTCCCGGTGCCCCGGGCAGCAAACCTCATGCACGGCAGATGACCCGGATGGGGTGAAATGTGTCCCACATGGCGGTCATCGAGTTGACAGCACTGGTGTGAACCGTTGTCCTAGGGGGCATGCTCGCGAACTCGGTACCCACCTCGACCCGCACCGCCGGGTCCCACGGTGCTGCCCGGGCCCGCTGTAGCTGTTGTCGCTGTCGCGGCTGTTGAGCCGGACCCTTCCGCTTTCTTTCGGGTCTCCGCTCCGGCTGTCGCCGACGCCTCGTCCTGTCGCGGCTCGGTCGTCCTTCCCTCGCAGCCCCTTTCGCCGGGCTTCCACTCTTCTTCGCCGAGGAACCAGCACACCCCCATGAACAGCGACAACGACCTCCAGATCGCCGGTGACCTGCTCGAAGTCCCGCATCTGCTCCAGCCGCCGCGCGAGCACCCGGCCACCGTCGCCGAGTTCGCCGGTCTGGCCCGCGCCATCGCCGCCGACCGCGGTCAGTGGGCGGACCTCGTGCGCTACGACGCCACGACCCGCTGGTACCACCGGCTGCGCACCGGCCCCGGTTACGAGGTCTGGCTGCTGTCCTGGGTGCCGGGGCAGGGCACCGGGCGGCACGATCACGGCCGCTCCTCCGGCGTCCTCACCGTCCTGGAGGGCACGCTCACCGAGCACACCCGGCGCGGTGCCAGGACGCTCGCGCCCGGCGCACAACACGTGTTCGCGCCGGGGTACGCCCACGAGGTCGTCAACGACGCGCTGGAACCAGCCGTCAGCCTGCACATCTACTACCCCGGTCTCACCGAGATGCCCATGCACTCCGCGGCGCACGCCGGGGCGCACGCCTCTCCCTCCTGCGCGGCGCGTCCGGTGACTGCCTGACGCGTTGTCGGACCCTCCTGCAAGACTGGTTCCCATGCGCATTGTGGTTCTGGCAGGCGGTATCGGTGGTGCTCGGTTCCTGCGTGGTCTCAGGCAGGCCGCGCCGGACGCGGACGTCACGGTGATCGGCAACACCGGCGATGACATCCACCTCTTCGGGCTGAAGGTCTGCCCGGACCTCGACACGGTGATGTACACGCTGGGCGGCGGCATCAACGAGGAGCAGGGCTGGGGGCGGTCCGAGGAGACCTTCCATCTCAAGGAGGAACTGGCGGCCTACGGGGTCGGCCCCGAGTGGTTCGGGCTCGGCGACCGGGACTTCGCCACGCACATCGTGCGGACGCAGATGCTCGGCGCCGGCTATCCGCTGAGCGCGGTCACCGCGGCGCTGTGCGACCGGTGGAAGCCGGGCGTGAAGCTGATCCCGATGACCGACGACCGGGTGGAGACGCATGTGGCCGTCGAGGTCGACGGCGAGCGCAAGGCGGTCCACTTCCAGGAGTACTGGGTGCGGATGCGGGCCGGTGTGCCCGCCGAGGCCGTGGTCCCGGTCGGCGCCGAGCACTCCAAGCCGGCCCCCGGCGTCCTGGAGGCGATCGCCGAGGCGGACGTCATCCTCTTCCCGCCGTCCAACCCGGTCGTGTCCATCGGCACGATCCTCGCGGTCCCCGGCATCAGGGAGGCCATCGCGGAGGCGGGCGTGCCCGTGGTCGGCCTGTCCCCCATCGTCGGCGACGCGCCGGTGCGCGGGATGGCCGACAAGGTGCTCGCCGCGGTCGGCGTGGAGTCCACGGCCGCCGCGGTCGCCGAGCACTACGGCTCGGGCCTGCTGGACGGCTGGCTGGTCGACACCGTGGACGCGGCGGTGGTCGAGCGCGTGGAGGCCGACGGCATCCGCTGCCGCGCCGTACCGCTGATGATGACCGACGTGGCCGCCACCGCGCAGATGGCGCGGGAGGCGCTGACGCTGGCCGAGGAGGTGCGGGGCGCGTGAGCACGGACCGCGCGGAGCGCCCCGCGTTCCAGGTCTGGGCGCCGGCCGGGCTGCCCGAGGTGCAGCGGGGCGACGACCTCGCCAAGCTGATCGCCGTCGCCGAGCCCGGCCTGGCCGACGGTGACGTGGTGGTCGTCACCTCCAAGATCGTGTCCAAGGCGGAGGGCCGGATTGTTCAGGCCACCGACCGGGAGGCCGCGATCGACGCGGAGACGGTGCGCGTGGTGGCCCGCCGGGGCGCCCTGCGGATCGTGGAGAACCGGCAGGGCCTGGTCATGGCCGCGGCCGGGGTCGACGCCTCCAACACCCCTGCCGGGACCGTGCTGTTGCTGCCCGAGGACCCGGACGCGTCCGCCCGGGCGATCCGCGACGGCCTGCGCGATGTCCTCGGGGTCGAGGTCGGGGTCATCGTCAGTGACACCTTCGGGCGCCCCTGGCGCGCGGGGCTCACGGATGTGGCGATCGGCGCCGCCGGAGTGCGGGTGCTGGACGATCTGCGCGGCGGCACGGACGCGCACGGCAACCCGCTCAGCGCCACCGTGGTGGCCACGGCCGACGAGCTGGCCGCCGCCGGTGACCTGGTCAAGGGCAAGGCCGAGGGGCGGCCGGTCGCGGTGGTGCGGGGCCTGTCCCAGGTGGTGGGAGAAGGCGGCGAGTCGGACACCGGCGCGCGGGCGCTGGTGCGCGCCGCGGCCGACGACATGTTCCGGCTCGGCACCTCCGAGGCGGTCCGCGAGGCCGTGACCCTGAGGCGCACCGTAAGGGCGTTCACCGAGGAGCCGGTGGATCCGGGTTCGGTACGGCGGGCGGTGGCGGCGGCCGTGACGGCGCCCGCCCCGCACCACACCACGCCCTGGCGGTTCGTGCTGCTGGAGTCCGCCGAGTCGCGGAACGAACTGCTGGACGCGATGCGGGACGCCTGGATCGCCGACCTGCGCCGGGACGGCAAGAGCGAGGAGTCCGTCGCCAAGCGGGTCCGGCGCGGCGAGGTGCTGCGCGACGCGCCGTATCTCGCGGTGCCGTGCCTCGTCATGGACGGCTCGCACCACTACGGGGACGCGCGGCGCGACGGTGCCGAGCGGGAGATGTTCGTCGTCGCCATGGGCGCGGGCGTGCAGAACTTCCTGGTGGCGCTGGCCGGGGAGCGCCTCGGCTCGGCCTGGGTGTCGTCCACGATGTTCTGCCGGGACGTGGTGCGCGAGACGCTCGGACTGCCCCCGGAGTGGGATCCGATGGGCGCGGTGGCGATCGGGCACCCGGCCCAGCCGCCGGGCCCGCGACCGGACCGGGACGCGGGAGCGTTCATCGAGGTGCGATGAGACGGAGGCGGGAGCGGGGGCCCGGTCTCGCCTAGTCTCGAAGGACGGCACCGCGGCATTCGGCCGCGCCGGCGACCCGAGGATCCATCCGTGGCAGGACGTTTCGTTCAGCGGCCCACGCGTACGGCTGTGCGCGGTGGGCAGGCCGGCGTGTCCGCGGGCGGGATACCGCGGCAGGTCCCGGTACCCGCGCGGGTGCGGCGGTGGGTGCCCGAGGGACCGCTCGATCTCGGCCTGGTGCTCGGGCCGCTGCGGCGCGGGCCCGCCGATCCGACGTTCCGGGCCACGGCGGACGGGTCGGTGTGGCGGGCGTGCCGCACCCCGGCCGGTCCCGGCACGCTGCGGGTACGGGCGTACGGCGGTGAGGTGCTCGGCGAGGCGTGGGGGCCGGGGGCGCGGTGGCTGCTCGACGGTCTGCCCGCGTTGCTCGGGGCGGCCGACGATCCGGAGGCGTTCGTGCCCCGGCACCGGGTGGTGGCGCTGGCGCGGCATCGGCGGCCGGGGTTGCGGCTCACGCGGACCGGGCTGGTGCTGGAGTCGCTGATTCCGTCGGTGCTGGAGCAGAAGGTCACGACGGATGAGGCGTACCGGGCGTGGCGGCTGCTGGTGCGGCGGTTCGGGGAGCCCGCGCCGGGCCCTGCGGGCTCCGGTGAGCGGCCGATGTTCGTCATGCCCGCGGCGCGGACGTGGGCGTTGATTCCCTCCTGGGAGTGGCACAAGGCCGGGGTCGACGACAAGCGCGCGGCCACGATCCTGCGGGCGGTGCGGGTGGCCGCGCGGATGGAGCAGGCGGTGGACATGCCCCCGGGGGAGGCCCGGGCGCGGCTGGAGGTCGTGCCGGGGGTGGGGGTGTGGACGTCGGCGGAGGTGGTGCAGCGCAGCCATGGGGCGGCGGACGAGGTGACGGTCGGGGATCTGCATCTGCCGGGGATCGTGGGGTGGGCGCTGGCGGGCGACCGGCACGCCGACGACTCCGAGATGCTGCGTCTGCTGGAGCCGTACGCCGGTCAGCGGCACCGTGCCGCCCGGCTGATCCTCTTGAGCGGTCTCGCCCCGGCCCGGCGCGTCCCGAAGATGCCCCGGGTGGACATCGGGTCGCTCTGAACCGGGGCGAGCCCCCCTTCTCGCCCCGGCCTCCGCACCGCGCCCCTACTGGTCGGAAGAGAACCGCACCGCCCCCGCCGGAATGCGCGCGTCGCACCACACCCGCGCCCCCTCGCGCAGCTCGTTGTCGGGCCCGATGACCGCGCCGTCGCCGATGACCGTGCCGGTGAGGACGGAGCGGGTGCCGACGCGGGCGCGGGTGCCGATGAGGGAGTCGGTGATGACCGCGCCGGGCTCGATGACCGCGCCCGGCAGGATCGTCGAGCCGAAGACCCGTGCGCCTTCCGCGACGAACGCGCCCTCGCCCACCACCGTGCCCCCGGTCAGCTTCGCGTCCGGCGCCACCTGGGCCGTCGGCAGCACCAGCCGGTCACCGCAGCGCCCCGGCACCGCGGGCGACGGCGCGCGCCCGAGCACCAGATCGGCCGAGCCGCGCACGAACGCCGCCGGGGTGCCGAGGTCCAGCCAGTACGTGGAGTCGACCATGCCCTGAAGGTGCGCCCCGGCCGCGAGCAGCTGGGGGAACGTCTCGCGCTCCACCGACACCGGCCGGCCCGCCGGGATCGCGTCGATGACCGAGCGCCGGAAGACGTACGCCCCCGCGTTGATCTGGTCGGTGACGATCTCCTCGGGCGTCTGCGGCTTCTCCAGGAACGCCAGCACCCGGCCCGTCCCGTCGGTCGGCACCAGGCCGTAGGCCCGCGGGTCGGACACCTTCGTCAGATGCAGCGAGACGTCCGCGCCCGTCGACTCGTGGGTGTCGACGAGGGCCCGGATGTCCAGGCCGGTCAGGATGTCGCCGTTGAAGATCAGCACCGGCTCGTCGGGTCCGGAGCGCAGCCGCGAGGCGACATTGCGGATCGCGCCGCCCGTGCCGAGCGGCTCCTCCTCGGTGACGTACTCGAGGTGGAGGCCGAGCGCCGAGCCGTCGCCGAAGTACGGCTCGAAGACCTCGGCCAGATAGCTGGTGGCAAGGACGATGTGCTCGACGCCCGCCGCTCTCGCCCGCGCCAGCTGGTGGGTGAGGAACGGCACGCCCGCGGCCCTGACCATGGGCTTGGGCGTGTGCACGGTGAGCGGGCGCAGCCGGGTGCCTTTGCCGCCGACCAGGAGGATCGCTTCTGTCACCTGTCGTCTCTGCTTCCTGCCGGGACCGGCCGAACTGGCTCGTTCTACTCGTATCGGCCGGTCAGTGTATGCAGACCGTAGCGACGGAGGCCGTGACGGCCACGCGGTTTGCCGTGAGACGGGTGTGAGATCAGTGAGAGACGCGCCCCCGCCGCGCGCCGTCGCGCGCGTACCCTGTGCCGGGTGAACGCCACCGATCGCACCCCCGCCGACCTGCTGACTTCCGCCCTCGCCGCAGATCCCGGCCGCCCGCTGGTGACCTTCTACGACGATGCCACGGGCGAACGCGTCGAACTCTCGGTCGCCACCTTCGCCAACTGGGTGGCCAAGACCGCGAACCTCCTTGAGGGCGACCTCTCCGTGGAACCCGGCGACCGGGTCGCGCTGCTGCTGCCCGCGCACTGGCAGACGGCGGTGTGGCTGCTGGCCTGCGCCTCGGTGGGCGCGGTCGCGGACGTGGCCGGGGCTCCGGCGGCGGCCGACGTGGTGGTCAGTGGGCCGGACGCGCTGGAGGCGGCGCGGGCGTGCCGGGGCGAGCGGGTCGCGCTGGCCCTGCGGCCGCTCGGCGGACGGTTCCCGCAGCCGCCGCAGGGGTTCCTCGACTACGCCGTGGAGGTGCCGGGCCAGGGCGACAGGTTCACGTCGCGGTACGGCGGGGAGTCGGCGCTGATCGTGGCCGGCGCGGAGTTCAGCGGGGCCGAGGTCGTCCAGAAGGCCCTCGCCGACTCGGCCGGGCTGGATCTCACGGGGCCTGGTTCGCGGCTGCTGTCCGGGTTGCCGTACGACACCTGGGAGGGGCTCAGCGCGGGGTTGTTCGCGCCGCTGGCCAGTGGGGGCTCGGTGGTGCTCTGCCGGAATCTGGAGCGCCTGGACGAGGGGGCGCTGGCGAAGCGGATCGAGAGCGAGAAGGTGACGGCGGTACGGCGGTGAGCCCCGCCTGATCCGGCAGACCCCCCTCTTGGAGTAGTCCAGGGCGCCTCCCCTCGGCCCCGCGCCCCATGGTCGTAAGGACAACCTCCTACGACCATGGGGCCTGACACCGTGACCGACTCCCCTCACCCCGCCGACGGTTCGTCCGCGACCGGGGCCGGGCTCGCCCGCAGGCGCCGGCGGCGGTGGGGCAAGGGTGCGGGGCTCGGGGCGGTGGTCCTGGTGGCGGCGGCCGTCGGGGCGGGGTGGACGGCGTACGCCCGGCTCAGTGCCAATATCCGGCCCGATGACGCGGCGGCCGCCGAGCTCGGCCGGTACGCGCGCGAGCGGCCCGCCGTCCTGGCGCCCGGGGCCCGGAACATCCTGCTGATCGGGTCCGACAGCCGGTCCGGGAGCGGCAACGCCCGCTACGGGCGGGACCTGGGCAGCCAGCGGTCGGACACGACGATCCTGCTGCATCTGGCCGCGGACCGGCGCGGCGCCACCGCCGTGTCCGTGCCCCGGGACCTGATGGTGGACATCCCCGGCTGCCTCCAGGGCGACGGCACCCGGGGCCGGCCGGTGTTCGCGATGTTCAACCACGCCTTCGAGCTGGGCGGTTCGGCGTGCACGGTCCGTACCGTCGAGAAGCTGACGGGCATCCGCGTCGACCACCACATGGTCGTGGACTTCAGTGGGTTCAAGGACATGGTGGACGCCGTCGACGGGGTGCGGGTCTGTCTGAAGGAGCCCATCGACGACAAGGCGGCGAAGCTGAGACTGCCGGCGGGCGAGGTCACGCTCGACGGGGAGCAGGCGCTCGGCTACGTACGGGCCCGCGAGTCGCTGGGCGACGGCAGCGACACCGAGCGGATGCGGCGCCAGCAGCGATTCCTCGGCGCGCTGGTCACCAGGGTGCGCGGCAATGACGTACTGCTGAACCCCTTGCGGCTGTACGCCGTACTGGACGCGGCGACCTCCTCCCTCACCACCGATCCCGGACTGGCGAATCTGGGTGATCTGTACCGATTGGTGCGAACGCTGCGCGACATTCCCACCCGGCATATGCAATTCCTGACGGTGCCGAGAGAGCAGTACGTCTACGACGCCAACCGCGACCAACTCGTGGAGCCCGAGGCCGAGAAGCTCTTCAAGCGGTTGCGCGCGGACCAGCCGGTGGTGGTGGAAGGACAGGCACCCGAGAAGCCGCCGGTGCCGCAAAAGGGCACAAACGGCGGCCCTTCTCCCGCACCCACCTACACCGGGAACACGGCCGCCGAACACGGCTGCGCGTAAGGCGTTCGCCGAGAGCCGCCGACTTCCGTTCAGAAAATGAGGCGGATTGCCCAGTTGTAGGGACGACGGATTTGTCACCGGCGTCCCTAGACGCTGAACTGGGCGGATAGTGTGAGCGATCCGGTGCACGTGGCCACGAGGTCCGACCTGGGGTCGTGCACTGTTTCACCGAGACCCGAGCGCCTTTGAGGGGGAAGGCGCCGCGTGGCCCCGACGGAGGATTCGGACAACCGTGGACGCGCAAGGCCGTGGGCGGGCGGACAACATCGATCCCGCAGACCAGTGGGTGCTCAATCCGAACACCGGCGAATACGAACTGCGACTGCCTCCTTCCGGAACGCAATCGGTTCCCGGTCCGCGCAAGCCGTCCGCCCAGGACGGCGGCGGTGCCCGGCGCCGCCGGCGCAACGACATGGCGCCCGGTGAGACCCGTGAGATGAGCAAGGTGCCCGCGCAGGACGGCGGGCCCGAGGAGGGCGGGACGCGCACCCAGGAGGGTGGCCGTGCCCGGGACGGCTCCCGCGCCGGGGACAAGGCGCGGGCCGGGGATGTGCCGCCGCCGAGGACCTCCCGGCGTCGTGGCACCGAGCCCGAGGGCGCGCCGGGACGGCGCGGCCGGCGGCCGGTGAAGAAGAAGCCGAAGGCGAAGAAGGTGCTGGCGTGGACCGCCGGGGGCACGGCCTTCGCGCTGGTCGCGGTCGGCGCCGCCGGGTATCTGTACCTCAAGCACCTTGAGGGCAACATCAGTTCGACCGATGTCGGGGACGCGGGCTCCAAGGGCTTCAGCAAGGACGAGGCCTTCAACCTGCTGATCATCGGCACCGACAAGCGCACCGGCAAGGGCAACGAGGGCTACGGCGACTCCGGCAGCGTCGGGCACGCGGACACCAACATCCTGCTGCACGTCTCCAAGGACCGGACCAACGCGACCGCGCTGAGCATCCCGCGCGACCTGATCGTGAATGTGCCGGACTGCCCGACCAAGCAGCCGGACGGCTCGACCAAGGTCGTCCAGGGCACCGACAACGTGCGCTTCAACACCAGCCTCGGCCAGGACGGCCGCGACCCGGGCTGCACCATGCGCACCGTCGAAGAGGTCACCGGCATACACGTCGACCACTTCATGATGGCCGACTTCAACGCGGTGAAGACGCTGACGACAGCGGTCGACGGCGTGGACGTGTGCGTCGCGCATCCGGTGGACGACAAGGAGTCGCACCTGAAGCTGCCCGCCGGCAAGTCCAAGGTCGAGGGCGAGCAGGCCCTCGCGTTCGTGCGCACCCGGCACAGCTTCGGCAACCAGGGCGACCTGGACCGGATCAAGGTGCAGCAGCAGTTCCTGGGTTCGCTGATGCGCAAGATGTCCTCCGGCGACACCCTGAGCGATCCCTCGAAGCTGATGGACCTCGCGGAGGCGGCCACCAAGGCGCTGACCGTCGACACCGGCATAAAGAGCATCAACACGCTGAAGGACATGGCGCTGGAGCTCAAGAAGGTGCCGCCGAAGAACATCACCTTCACCACGGTGCCGGTGGTGGACAACCCCGCCGAGAAGGTCCACGCGACGGTCGTCCTCAACCAGTCGGCGGCGCCCTCGGTCTTCCAGGCGATACAGAACGACGTCTCCTTCACCGACGTCAAGCGCAAGCAGAAGGCCGCCAAGGACGCGCAGGCCGCCCGGCTCAAGGGCACCAAGTCCGCGCCCGGCGACGTACGCGTGCGCATCCTCAACAGCGAGGCGGCACCGGGCAGCGCGCAGGCGGTCCTCGACTGGCTCCAGAACACCGAGGGCGTCCTGAAGTCGGAGAACGCGGGCAACGCGGCGGCCGGGCTGCAGAAGACCACCCTGGAGTACGCGCCCGACCAGGCCGCGCAGGCCCGGGAGCTGGCCGCCCTGATGGGGCTGCCCGGCTCGGCGCTCAAGCCGGGTTCGAGCGTCGTCAACTCCCAGGGACTGCCCGCGATGACGCTGACCCTGGGCAAGGACTTCAAGGGCGCGGGCACCCCGATCGCCGCCCCGGACACGGCACCGAAGGTCGACAAGTCAACGGCCAACGAGGTTAAGTGCGCCTCATAGGTAACCCTGCGGGCCCGTCGTGCGTCTAACTACTCGACGCGGGACGGGCCCGTCGCATGGCGCATAAGGGCGGGGAGGGCAGGGAGAGTGGCGCAGAGCGAAGTACGGGGTGACGCTGCCGGCGTGGACGACACGATGGCGCTCAACCCGCGGACGGCGGACCCGGAGGCCGGGGCCGGACGGCACGGCGGCGGGCGGCGCAAGGGGGGCTCGGGCTCGGGTGGTTCCGGAGGTTCCACGACCGGTCGGCGGCGTCGGCGGCGCGTGCTGCGCTGGTCGGCGACGGTCCTCACGGTGGTCATACTCGGCACGGCGGGCGCCGGTTACCTCTACTACCAGCACCTGAACGCCAGCATCCGCAAGGGCGAGCGCAGCAGCGGTGACGCCAAGGCGCAGAAGACCGCCCCGAACGCGGCCGGACAGACCCCGCTGAACATCCTGCTGGTCGGCTCGGACAGCCGTAACTCGGCGGAGAACCTGAAGCTCGGCGGCAGCAAGAGCAGCGTCGGCGATCCCCCGCTCGGGGACGTGCAGATGCTCATCCACATATCCGCCGACCGCAAGAGCGCCGCGATGGTGAGCATTCCCCGCGACACGCGCGTCGACATCCCCAAGTGCACGGATCCGGACACCGGCAGGGTCTATCCGGCGACCAACGACATCATCAACACCACCCTCGGCCGAGGCGGCGCCGGCTGCACGCTGGCCACCTGGGAGAACCTCACCGGGGTCTACATCGACCACTGGATGACGATCGACTTCGCGGGCGTGGTGAAGATGGCGGACGCCGTCGGCGGCGTCGACGTCTGTGTGAAGCAGAACGTCTGGGACCGCCCGACCGCGGCCCAGCGGGGCGGCTCCGGGCTGAAGCTGACGGCCGGGACGCACAAGATCAAGGGCGTGCAGGCGCTCCAGTGGCTGCGCACCCGGCACGCCTGGGGCAGCGACCCGTTGCGGGCCCGCGCCCAGCACATGTACCTCAACTCCATGCTCCGCACGCTCAAGTCGCAGAACGTGTTCACCGACACCGGGCGCCTGATGGACCTGGCCGACTCGGCCGTCAACTCCCTCAAGGTCTCCGAGGAGATCGGCACGGTCAAGAAGCTCTACGACCTCGGCATGGAGATGAAGTCCGTGCCGTCGGACCGCATCACGAGCGTGACGATGCCCAACCTCCCGGACCCGCTGGACCCCGACAACCACGTCGTCCCGAACACGGCCGACGCGAGCAAGCTCTGGGAGATGCTCCGGGACGACATCCCGCTCGACAAGAACGGCGGGGCCTCGGACGCCAAGCGGGCGGACAAGCCCCAGCCGGCGAAGTCGCCCTCCACCGATCCGGGCCGGCTCGGCGTCCTCGTCCAGAACGGCACCGGCTCCTCCTCCCAGGCGGCGGTCCCCGGCCGGGCCCGCACCATCGCCGAGGCGCTCGTGAGCGAGGGCTACGGCAGGGCGGCGGCCGACACCGCGCCCCCGCCGCCGCAGGACAAGACGGTCGTCGAGTACCCGAGCGCCGATCTCCAGGGCGACGCCCAGGGCGTGGCCAAGGCGCTGGGCCTGCCGCCGACCGCGGTGAAGCAGACCACCTCGGTCTCCGGCGTCACCCTGCTGCTCGGCGCGGACTGGCGCACCGGTACGACCTTCCCGAAGCAGTCCAAGCCGAAGGCCGGTGACGTCCCGTCCAACGCCGACGCCATCAACGGCGCGGACAAGGGCGGCTGCATGGATGTGTACAAGCCGTACCAGTGGTGAACGCCGTACCGATACCGGTGGCGAACGGGGCGGGGCCCCTCCTTCCCGGAGGGGCCCCGCCTCGTTCGGTGCGGACGTCCCGGTCCGTCAGGCGCTCCGCACCGCCGGGCGGCGCGAGGCGATGACCCGCTTCGCCAGGGACTTCGGGCTGGTCAGGAAGCCCCAGCCCCAGGACATGTGCATGGTGGCGAGGGCCACGGGGATCTGGAGGCGGGCCTTGAGGGGCAGGCCCTTGCCCGCGGGCAGGGAGCCGGCGGCGATCGCGGCGAGGTAGCCGCCGGGGATCACCAGGCCCCAGGGGGTCAGGGCCACGCCGACCACGATTCCCGCGGCGATCGCGCACACCGCGGTCGGCGGGGCGAGGTAGCGCAGGTTGATGGAGCCGGAGTGGTAGCGGGCGACGACATGGCGCCAGCGGCCGTAGTCCTTGTACTGCTTGGCCAGGGCGCGCACCGAGGGCCGGGGGCGGTACGACACCTTCAGCTCCGGTGAGAACCAGATCAGGCCGCCCGCCTCGCGGATGCGGAAGTTCAGCTCCCAGTCCTGGGCGCGAATGAACTCCTCGTTGTAGCCGCCCTGCCGCTCCAGCGCCTCGCGGCGGAAGACACCGAGGTAGACCGTCTCGGCGGGGGCCGCGTCGCCGCCGGTGTGGAAGGCCGCGTTGCCGACACCGATCTTGGAGGTCATCGCGGCGGCGACCGCGTGCTCCCAGTCGTTCTCGCCCTCGGCGTGCATGAGGCCGCCCACGTTCTGCGCGCCGGTCTCCGCGAGCAGCCGTACGGCGGTCTCGATGTAGTGGGGCGAGAGGATGCCGTGGCCGTCGACACGGACCACGATCGGGTGCCGGGAGGCCTTGATCGCCGCGTTCAGCGCGGCGGGGGTGCGGCCGGTCGGGTTCGGCACGGTGTGGACGCGGGGGTCTTCGGCCACGAGCTCGGCGGCGATCTCGTCCGTGCGGTCCGTGGACGGACCGAGGGCGATCACGACCTCCATGTCGCCGCCGTACTCCTGCGCGAGGATCGCTTGGACGGCCCCGCGCAGATGCCGTTCCTCGTTGAGGACGGGCATGATCACGGATACAGCGGGGAACCGCACGTCGGGCTTGGCGTTCATAGGGGCCTCACGTTACCGCGAACGGGGGACACCGGTGCGCGCCGCCGGGGCTCTGACGCGGGATGGAGATCGTATCGGCCTACTGTGCTCACGGATCCCACGTACGGCCTCGTCCGGAGGTGTCCCTTGGCCAGCCCGCCCCGGTCCCCGGCGCGACCCCAGCGCCGCCCGCAGCCGCCCCACCGGCTGCCGCCCCCGTCCGAGCGGCCGGTGCGGCCCGTGCGCCGACGACGGCGGCCGCGCTGGGCCATGCGGGCGATGACCACGCTGTCGGTGGTGGTGCTCGCCTCCGCGGGCATCGGCCACGCGGTGGTCACCAGCCTGGACGCCGGGATCTCCCGGGTCGACGCCTTCAAGGACATGAAGAACCGGCCGCGGGCGGGCCACGGGATGAACATCCTGCTGGTCGGCACCGACGGCCGGGACAAGATCACCGAGCGCCAGCGGCGCGCCTTCCACCTGGGCGGCCAGCCCTGTCACTGCACCGACACGATGATGATCGTGCACATCTCGGAGGACCGGGAGCGGGCCACGGTGGTGAGCCTGCCGCGGGACTCCTTCGCCGAGGTCCCCGCGCACCGGGACCAGACCACCGGCCGGCAGTTCGGCGCGCATCCGCTCAAGCTGAACGCGGCCTACGCCGAGGGCGGCCCCCAGCTGACCGTGCGCACGGTCGAGAACATGACCCGGGTGAAGATCGACCACTATCTGGAGGTCGACTTCACCAGCTTCATGAGGACCGTGGACGTCCTCGGCGGGGTGCGGATCTGTACGGCGACGCCGCTGAAGGACAGCTACAGCGGGCTCGACCTCGCCCCCGGCACCCACACCCTGCTGGGCGGGCAGGCCCTCCAGTACGTGCGCTCGCGGCACCTGGACGGCGCCAGCGACCTGGGCCGGATGAAGCGGCAGCAGCGTTTCCTGGCCTCGCTGATCGAGCGGGCGACGTCCTCGGGCGTGCTGCTGAACCCGATGCGCTTTCGCGATGTGACCCGGGCGGTGCTCGGCTCGGTGCGCGCCGACATCGGCTTCGGCACCGATGAGCTGCTGGACCTCGGGCGGGCGATGCGGAACTTCTCGCCCTCGTCCTCCGAGTTCACGACCGTCCCCATCGGGCAGATGGACTACCCGGTCAAGGACATCGGCTCGACCCTGAAGTGGGACCCGGCCCGCTCCGCCCAGCTGTTCCAGGCGCTGCGCGACGACAGGCCGCTCACCGCGGCCCGCCCGCACTCCGCGCCCGCCGCGACGCCCGTCGAGACGGACCCCCGGGGCATCCGGGTGCAGGTGGCGAACGGCACCGGCACCACCGGGCTCGCCAAGCGGATCGACACCGAGCTGGCGGCGACCGGCTTCGCCACCACCCATGAGCCGGTGACCGCGCCCGCCCAGCTGCCGACCACCGTCATCACGTACGACCCCCGCTGGGACCGCTCCGCGCGCGCCCTGGCCGCGGCCCTGCCGGGCAGCGAGCTGCGCGCGGCGCCGGGCCAGGGGCCGGTGCTGAAGGTGACCGCGGGCGCCGGCTTCAAGGGCGTACGGGCCGTGCGCTTCGAGGACCCGGGGCATCAGGACCGGGGCGCCGCGAGTGTGGTGCGCGGCAACGAGGTGGTGTGCTCCGGGGACGCCTGAGCGGACGCCGCCCGGGACACCTCTCGGCCCGTCTATCGGCCCGCCTAGTCGTGGAAGCCCTCCGCCACCCGCTGCTCGCGCAGCTCGCGGATGGCGCGGCGGCGGGCCAGCCGGTGGGTGCGGCGGATCTGCGCCTCCTGGTAGCGGCGGCGGTCGCGGTCGGTCTCCGGTATCACCGGGGGGACCTGGCGGGGCTTGCCGTCGGCGTCCACGGCCGCGAAGACCAGATAGGCCGAGCCGACCTGGGTGGGCGGGTCGGACTCGTTCCAGCGCTCGGCGAGGACCCGTACGCCGACCTCCATGGAGGTCCGGCCGGTCCAGTTGACCTGCGCCTTCACATGGACCAGGTCACCGACGCGGACCGGTTCGAGGAAGGCCATCTCGTCCATGGACGCGGTGACGGCGGGGCCGCCGGAGTGCCGGCCGGCCACGGCGCCCGCCGCGTCGTCCACCAGCTTCATGATCACCCCGCCGTGCACCGTACCCAGCAGGTTGGTGTCGTTGTGGGTCATGATGTGGCTGAGCGTGGTGCGCGAGGCGGACGTGGGTTTGCCCGGGATGTCCGGTTCCACTGCTTCCGGCTCCGTGGCCTGGTCTGTCATGCCCTCTACCTTATGCCGAAGCCGCATTCGCGGAATTTGTGTCAGCTTCGCAACAGCGCCGCCCTTATTTTCCGACAGCCCTTGTAAGCCGTACGGCGGTGCCCTGCACACTGGTCCGCATGAATGACTGGCCCGAGGCATGGTCCGACGACAATCGCGGCCCCCGCTACGGACGCGGCAGTGGCGGCGCGCAGCCCGAAGGCGCCCGCGCGATGCGCCAGGTGCGGCGCGGACCTGCGGCACCGCAGTACGGGGCCGGCGTTCCGCAGCAGCCGTCGTACGCGAACGGCGGCTATGACGACGAGTACGACAGCGGCTACAACACCGGACAGGTCTACGGGAACCCCGGCGGCCACGGCCCCGGGGGCACGCCGGGGGCCGGACAGAGACCCGCGCCGAACTGGCGGCGGCGGATCAAGTGGACCGCGATCACGCTGGTGACCGTGTTGATCGTCACCTCGGTGGCGACCTACTTCTGGGCCGACTCCAAGCTGCGCCGCGAGGTCGATCTCTCCCAGGTGATCGACCGGCCGCAGTCGGGGTCCGGCACCAACTATCTGATCGTCGGTTCGGACAGCCGCGAGGGCATGACCAAGGCGGACGAGAAGAAGCTGCACACCGGCGCCGCCGAGGGCAAGCGCACGGACTCCATGATGATCCTGCACGTCGGCGACAACGGCGACACGCTCGTCTCGCTGCCGCGTGACTCGAACGTGGAGATCCCGTCGTACAAGGGCTCGACGTCCGGGAAGGTCTATCCCGCCACGGGCCGCCAGGAGAAGCTGAACGCGGCCTACGCCGAGGACGGGCCGACGCTGCTGGTGCGCACGATCGAGTACAACACCGGGCTGCACATCGACCACTACGTGGAGATCGGCTTCCAGGGCTTCGCGAACATCGTGGACGCGGTCGGCGGGGTCCAGATCAACATCGACAAGGGCTTCAAGGACAAGTGGTCCGGCGCCGACTTCCAGGCCGGCGAGCAGACCCTGAACGGCCAGCAGGCGCTCGCGTTCGTGCGCACCCGGCACGCCTTCGCCGCGTCCGACCTCCAGCGGACCAAGAACCAGCAGAAGTTCCTGGCCGCCCTGGCCCACGAGGTGGCGACGCCCTCGACCGTGCTCAACCCGTTCAAGTTCTACCCGACCATGGGCGCGGGCCTGGACTCGCTGATCGTGGACAAGGACATGTCCCTGTGGAGCCTGGCCTCGATGTTCTGGGCCATGAAGGGCGTCAACGGCGGTGACGGCACCTCCATGAACATGCCCATCTCCGGCTCCACCGGCGGCAACCTCGTCTGGGACAAGGCGAAGGTCAAGACGCTGGTGAACGAGCTGAACAACGACCAGAAGGTCACGGTCACCGGCAACTAGCACAGGGCCGGGACGAGGCGACAGGGGCGGCCGGGCCGCCGCACGGGCGGGCGACGCCATGTGCGGCAAGGCCGGCCGCCCTTCGGTGTCAGGTCACATCCGGGCGCCGGCCATCGCGCGGCACATCTCGGCACACCTGCGACACGCGTCCGCGCAGCGCATCAACTGCTGGTCGTCCGGCATGGACATACACGCCTCGGCGGCCATGTCGCACGCCTTGGCGCACATCGCGCACATCTCGCCCGACATGGGCGAGCGGCGCATCATCATGTCGGCGCACATCCGGGTCGTCTCGGAGCAGTCCATGAGCGCGCGCATGATCTGCATCTGCGCCTGCCCGCCCTGCTGCATGCAGGAGCTCATGGTCTCCTCGCAGACGCTGTGGCAGTTCATGCAGGCCTCGATGCAGTCCTGCATCTGCTTGGTCATGGCGGGCATCGTCGTTCCGGGCTGGGCCATGGCTCCTCCTCGGAGCAAGAGGACCCGGGATCGGGTCCCGTGTGCTTCCGTCCTACGTCGCCCGGCCCGCCCCCGCATGTGACCGACCGGTCGTAAGGCCCCCGGAACGCACGGAAGGCGCCCCGCGGGACGCCTTCCGGTACCGCCGACGGGCTACGGCAGGTTGCGCGCCATGACGATGCGCTGGACCTGGTTGGTGCCCTCGTAGATCTGGGTGATCTTGGCGTCGCGCATCATGCGCTCGACCGGGTAGTCGCGGGTGTAGCCGTAGCCGCCGAGGAGCTGGACGGCGTCGGTGGTGACCTCCATGGCGACGTCCGAGGCGAAGCACTTGGCGGCGGCGCCCAGATAGGTCAGGTCGGCGTCGCCGCGCTCGGAGGCGGCGGCGGCCTGGTAGGTGAGGGCGCGGGCGGCGGAGATCTTCATCGACATGTCCGCGAGCATGAACTGGATGCCCTGGAAGTCGGCGATCGCCTTGCCGAACTGCTTGCGCTCCTGGACGTAGCCCTTGGCGTAGTCGAGGGCGCCCTGCGCGACACCGAGCGCCTGGGCGGCGATGGTGATGCGGGTGTGGTCCAGGGTCTTCATGGCGGTCATGAAGCCCGTGCCCTCCTCGCCGATCATGCGGTCGGCGGGGATGCGGACGTTGTCGAAGTAGACCTCGCGGGTCGGGGAGCCCTTGATGCCGAGCTTCTTCTCGGGGGCGCCGAAGGAGACGCCCTCGTCCGACTTCTCGACCACGAAGGCGGAGATGCCCTTGGAGCGCTTGGCCGGGTCGGTGACGGCCATCACCGTGTAGTACTCGGAGACGCCCGCGTTGGTGATCCAGCGCTTGACGCCGTTGAGGATCCAGTGGTCGCCGTCGCGGACCGCCTTGGTCTTCATACCGGCCGCGTCCGAACCGGCGTCCGGCTCGGAGAGGCAGTACGAGAACATCGCGTCGCCCTTGGCCAGCGGGCCCAGGTACTTCTTCTTCAGCTCCTCGGAGCCGGAGAGGATCACCGGGAGCGAGCCCAGCTTGTTCACCGCGGGGATCAGGGAGGAGGACACGCAGGCGCGGGCCACCTCCTCGATCACGATGACCGTGGCGAGCGCGTCGGCGCCGGCGCCGCCGTACTCCTCCGGGACGTGCACGGCGTGCATGTCGTTGGCCACCAGGGCGTCGAGGGCCTCCTGCGGGAAGCGGGCCTCCTCGTCCACCGCGGCGGCGTACGGCGCGATCTTCGCCTCGACCAGGGAGCGGACGGCGTCGCGGAGCATGTCGTGCTCCTCGGACGGGCGGTACAGGTCGAAGTCAGCCGATCCGGCCAAGGTCTCTCACGCTCCAAAGACGCAGTGATGGTGACGCATCACGGACAGAACAAACGCTAATTACCGTTAAGTAACTCAAATTTTAGGGCCCCGGCCCCGACTCGCCTACGTGAGGTTGGCGACAGCGGGAAAGTTGCCCCCCGAGCGGCCCGGCTATGCTCGGGCCCGCACGAGAGAATCCCCGAGCTGGAGCGCGTCCATGAGCCTGAAGATCACCGTGATCGGCACCGGGTATCTCGGCGCCACCCACGCCGCGGCCATGGCCGAGCTGGGATTCGAGGTGCTGGGCCTGGATGTCGTGCCCGAGAAGATCGCCATGCTGGAGCGCGGCGAGACCCCGATGTACGAGCCGGGGCTCGAAGAGCTGCTGCGCCGGCACGTGGCCGGCATCGAGGGGTCGACCGGGCGGCTGCGCTTCACCACCGACTGGGCCGAGATCGGCGCCTTCGGCGATGTGCACTTCGTGTGCGTGAACACCCCGCAGAAGCACGGCGAGTACGCCTGCGACATGTCGTACGTCGACTCCGCGATCGCCTCCCTCGCCCCGCATCTGCGCGGCCCGGCCCTGGTGGTCGGCAAGTCCACGGTGCCGGTGGGCTCGGCCGACCGGCTGGCCGCCTACCTCGCCGAGCACTCCCCCGCGGGCGGCGACGCCGAGCTGGCCTGGAACCCGGAGTTCCTGCGCGAGGGCTTCGCCGTCGAGGACACCCTGCACCCGGACCGGATCGTGGCCGGGGTGCGCGGCGAGCGGGCCGAGAAGCTGCTGCGCGAGGTGTACGCGACGCCGATCGGCGAGGGCACCCCCTTCGTCGTCACCGACTTCCCGACCGCCGAACTGGTGAAGACCGCCGCCAACTCCTTCCTCGCCACCAAGATCTCCTTCATCAACGCGATGGCGGAGGTCTGCGAGGCCGGCGGCGGCGACGTGGCCAAGCTGGCGGAGGCGATCGGGCACGACGACCGGATCGGCAGCAAGTTCCTGCGCGCCGGGATCGGTTTCGGCGGCGGCTGCCTGCCCAAGGACATCCGGGCGTTCATGGCCCGCGCGGGCGAGCTGGGCGCGGACCAGGCGCTGACCTTCCTGCGGGAGATCGACTCCATCAACATGCGCCGACGCGGCCAGATGGTGGAGATGGCCCGGGAGGCGCTGGGCGGCGACTCCTTCCTCGGCAAGCGGGTCGCGGTGCTCGGCGCCACCTTCAAGCCCGACTCGGACGACGTCCGCGACTCGCCCGCGCTCAACGTGGCGGGCCAGATACACCTCCAGGGCGGTCAGGTGACCGTGTACGACCCGAAGGGCATGGACAACGCCCGGCGGGTCTTCCCGACGCTGGGGTACGCGGAGACGGCCCTGGACGCCGTGCGCGGCGCGGACGTCGTGCTGCATCTGACCGAGTGGCGCGAGTTCCGCGAGCTGGACCCGGCGGAGCTGGGCGCGGCCGCGGCGGCCCGGGTGCTGCTCGACGGGCGCAACACCCTCGACCCGGAGCTGTGGCGCCGGGCGGGCTGGACGTACCGGGCGATGGGGCGGCCCACCGCCTGACGGGCGAACGCCCGAGGGACACGAGGAAACGGCGCCGGTTCGGCGCACACGGAAACGGCGCTGGTTCGGCCGAGGCTCAGTCGGCCGAACCGGCGCCGTTCCGCATTTTGCCCCAGCCTCCTGTGCCCGAGGGCCCCGGCTTCCCGCGCTTTACGCCCCCTTGGCCCGGTACCGCCGCATCTTCTCCCGCGCCCCGCAGACCCGCATCGAGCACCAGCGGCCGCGTCCGGCCGGGCTGCGGTCGTAGTACGCCCAGTGGCAGGTCACGGCCTCGCACGCCTTGAGCCGCATCCAGGTGCCCGCCAGCAGCGCCTCGGCGACGGCGGCGGCGACCCGGGAGAGCAGGGCGGTGTCACCGGCGGGGGCGAGGGCCGCGGAGCCGTCCCCCTCGGCCACGGCGACGTACAGCGGCGCGCGGGCCAGCAGTTCGCCGAGCGGGGTGACCGTCCGGTGCGGCGGATGCCCGGCGTGGGCGAGCAGGGCGGCCCGCAGCGACTCCCGCAGCTCCCGCGCCCCGGCGAGCTCCCCCTCGGCGATCCCGAGGCGGGCGCGCCCCTCCTCGGTGTCCAGCGCGTCGGCGCCGTCGGCCAGGTCCACGGTGTTGACCAGGGACTCCACCAGGGCGAGCCCCCCGGGAGCGGCCGTTCTCTCATTCATGGTTGCGACGTTACCCCTTGTCCGGGAGTATGAGGTCACCGTTACTGGTTACCCGCCTCTACAGGTAACAGAAGGAGGTCGTCATGGCTCTCGCCGAGCTCGGTGCGGTGGTCCTGGACTGTCCCGATCCCGACGCGCTGGCCGGTTTCTACGCCGAGGTGCTCGGCGGCACCGCGGAGCGCGACGAGGCGGGCGACTGGGTGGATCTGGCGCTGCCCGGCGGACAGGCGCTGGCCTTCCAGCGGGCCGAGGGGTACATCGCGCCGCGCCGGCCGGGCGCCGAGAGCGACGGCCAGCAGTTCCATCTGGACCTGACCGTGCGGGACCTGGTCGCGGCGCAGGAGGGCGTGCTGAGGCTGGGCGCGACGCTCCTGGACGCCGGGGAACCGGGCCGGTCCTGGCGGGTGTACGCCGACCCCGCCGGGCACCCGTTCTGCCTCTGCGCCTGCTGAGACCGTCCCCCTGAGGAGGAGAAAAACATGGCGTCCGTCGCCCATTTCCGCAACGTCGTGCTCGACTGCCCCGACCCGCACGCCCTGGCCGCCTTCTACGCGGCGGTGGGCGGGGGCACGCCGGTGGCCGAGGACGACACCTGGGTCGTGCTCCAGGTCCCCGGCGGCCCCCGGATGGCCTTCCAGCGGGCCGAGGGGCACACCCCGCCCGAGTGGCCCCGCGCCGACCGCAACGGCCAGCAGCTGCACCTGGACTTCGACGCGGGCAGCACCTGGGCGGAGCTGGACACGGCCCATGAGCGGGTCCTGGCGCTCGGCGCCCGCCCGCTGGACGAGGAGGACCGCGAGAAGAAGGACTTCGTGGTGTACGCCGACCCGGCGGGGCATCCGTTCTGCCTGTGCCGGATCGAGCACCGCTAGGGCGCGGCCGCGGTACGGCGAAGGGGGGGGGGGGGGGGTTTTTTTTCCCCCCCCCCCCCCCCCCCCCCCCCCCCCCCCCCCCCCCCCCCCCCCCCCCCCCGTACTTTGGGGGGGGGGGGGGGGGGGGGGGGGGGGGGGGGGGGGGGGGTGGAAGATAGACCCCCCCGCCCCTTTCCTGTCATCGCGCCTCAGCCGTCCAGCGACTCGATCGTCGCGTTGGACGGTGCCTGCGTGGACCGCAGGTCGCGGGCCACGTCCTCCGCCGCGCCCAGCACCCGTACCGAGTTCTGCCAGGTGAGCTTGGCGAGGTCCGCCTTGGACCAGCCGCGGTCCAGCAGCTCGGCCAGCAGGTTCGGGTAGCCGGAGACGTCGCTGAGGCCGTCCGGGGTGAAGGCCGTACCGTCGTAGTCGCCGCCGATGCCGAGGTGGTCGATGCCGGCGACCTCGCGCATGTGGTCCAGGTGGTCGGCGATCACCGGCACCGTGGCGATCGGGCGCGGGGTGCGCTCCTCGAAGGCGCGGTGCACCTTCATCGCCTCGGCGGTGGTGTCCAGGTGGTGCAGACCGTGGGCGCGCATGTTCTCGTCGGCCGCGGCCGTCCAGTCCACGGCCGCCTGGAGCACGAACTTCGGCACGAACGTCACCATCGCGACACCGCCGTTGGCGGGCAGCCGCTCCAGGACGTCGTCCGGGATGTTGCGGGGGTGGTCGCAGACCGCGCGGGCCGAGGAGTGCGAGAAGACCACCGGGGCGCTGCTCGCGTCCAGCGCGTCGCGCATCGTGGACGGCGCCACGTGCGAGAGGTCGACCAGCATGCCGAGCCGGTTCATCTCGCGGACCACCTCGCGGCCGAACGCGGTCAGGCCGTTCGCCCTCGGGGTGTCGGTCGCCGAGTCCGCCCAGTCCACATTGGAGTTGTGGGTGAGCGTCATGTAGCGCACGCCGAGCGCGTACAGACCGCGCAGGGTGCCCAGCGAGTTGGCGATGGAGTGGCCGCCCTCGGCGCCCATCAGGGAGGCGATACGGCCCTCGCCGCGCGCCGCCTCCATGTCGGCGGCGGTCAGCGCGGGCGCCAGGTCCGCCTGGTAGCGGTCGAGGAGCTGCCGTACGCAGTCGATCTGCTCCAGCGTCGCGGCGACCGGGTCCGGCTGCTCGGCCGGCACGTACACCGACCAGTACTGGGCGCCGACGCCGCCCGCGCGCAGCCGGGGGATGTCGGTGTGCAGATGCCCGTGCTGGTGGCCCGCGATGTCCAGGCGGTCCAGGTCGTAACCCGCCTTCTCGCGCAGCGCCCAGGGCAGGTCGTTGTGGCCGTCGACCACGGGGAACTCACGCAGCAGGGCGCGGGCCTCGTCCAGGTTCGTCACGGCGCTCACTTCCCGAAGCCGAAGCCGCCGGCGCCCTCGACCTTGGAGCGCAGCCGCTTGCCCTTCTCGGTGGCCTGCTCGTTCAGGTCGTGCTGGAAGTCGCGCATGCGGTGCAGCAGGTCCTCGTCATGGGTGGCGAGGATGCGGGCCGCGAGCAGCCCGGCATTGCGGGCACCGGCGACGGAGACCGTGGCCACGGGCACACCGGCCGGCATCTGCACGATCGACAGCAGGGAGTCCATGCCGTCGAGGTACTTCAGCGGCACCGGCACGCCGATGACCGGCAGCGGGGTGACGGAGGCGAGCATGCCCGGCAGATGGGCGGCGCCGCCCGCCCCGGCGATGATCACCTTGAGCCCGCGGTCGGCGGCCTGCTCGCCGTACGTGATCATCTCTCGGGGCATCCGGTGCGCGGAGACGACGTCGACCTCGTAGGCGATCTCGAACTCGTCCAGGGCCTTGGCGGCGGCTTCCATGACGGGCCAGTCGGAGTCCGACCCCATGACGATGCCAACAACGGGGCTCATTCGGTGATGGTGCCTCTCAGATAGCCGGCTGCGTGACGGGCGCGCTCCAGCACGTCGTCCAGGTCGTCGCCGTAGGTGTTGACGTGTCCCACCTTGCGGCCGGGCTTCACGTCCTTGCCGTACATGTGGATCTTGAGCTTGGGGTCGCGGGCCATGCAGTGCAGGTACGCGGAGTACATGTCCGGGTAGTCGCCGCCCAGCACATTGACCATCACGGTCCACCTGGCGCGCGGGCGCGGGTCGCCGAGGGGCAGGTCGAGGACCGCGCGGACGTGGTTGGCGAACTGCGAGGTGATCGCGCCGTCCTGGGTCCAGTGCCCGGAGTTGTGCGGGCGCATCGCCAGCTCGTTGACGAGGACGCGGCCGTCGCGGGTCTGGAACAGCTCGACGGCGAGGTGCCCGACGACGTCCAGTTCCTTGGCGATGGTGAGGGCGAGCCGCTCGGCGCCCAGCGCCAGCTCCTCGTCCAGGTCGGGGGCGGGGGCTATGACGGTGTCGCACACGCCGCCCACCTGGCGGGACTCCACCACCGGGTAGGCGACGGCCTGGCCGTGCGGGGAGCGTACGACGTTGGCGGCGAGCTCGCGGACGTAGTCGACCTTCTCCTCGGCGAGGACCGGCACGCCCGCCCGGAACGGCTCGGCGGCCTCCTCGGCGGAGTCGACGACCCACACGCCCTTGCCGTCGTAGCCGCCGCGGACGGTCTTCAGGACGACGGGGAAGCCGTCGCCCTCCGCCGCGAAGCGCACCACGTCGCCGGGATCAGCGACGATCCGGTGCCTCGGGCACGGGATGCCGATCGCGTCGAGCCGTGCCCGCATCACGCCCTTGTCCTGGGCGTGCACGAGCGCGTCGGGGCCCGGGCGGACGGGGATGCCGTCCGCCTCCAGGGCCCTGAGGTGCTCGGTGGGCACGTGCTCGTGATCGAAGGTGATCACGTCACAACCGCGCGCGAACTCACGCAGCGTGTCCAGATCGCGGTAGTCGCCGATGACGACATCGCTCACGACCTGCGCCGCGGAATCCTGAGGGGTGTCACTGAGGAGCTTGAACCTGATGCCCAGCGGGATGCCCGCCTCGTGCGTCATACGCGCGAGCTGACCCCCGCCGACCATGCCGACTACCGGGAACGTCACACCTACAGCGTATCGGCCACCGCGGACCGGCCGGATCGCCTCCCTCCGGGCCGGCCCCTCGGGCGGGTGTTCCCCACCGGTCCCCGGCTCTTACCCACCGCTTTCCGGCCTCTTTCCGACCTGTTTCCCCGCACTGGCCTGGTCCTCAGGCATCGGGCCCCGGGCGCCGATAGCATGGCCCAGTTGACCAAAACCTACCGACGGGAGCTGCAACGCCATGGAACAGCGTTCCTCGGGGCTGCAACGGCTCGTGGGCGAGATGGCCAAGTTCGGTGCCGTGGGCGGCGCCGGCGTCCTGGTGAACCTGGGCGTGTTCAACCTGGTCCGGCACGTCTCCACCCTCCCGGTGGTGCGCGCCAGCATCATCGCGACCGTGGTCGCCATCGCCTTCAACTACGTCGGCTTCCGCTACTGGACGTACCGGGACCGCGACCGCAGCGGCCGTACCAAGGAACTCACGCTGTTCCTGTTCTTCAGCGCGATCGGCCTGGTGATCGAGAACGGCGTGCTCTTCCTGGCCACCTACGGCCTGGGCTGGGACAGCCCGCTGGAGAGCAACGTCTTCAAGTTCCTCGGCATCGGCATCGCGACCCTGTTCCGCTTCTGGTCGTACCGCACCTGGGTGTTCCGCGCGCCGCCCGCGCAGGAGGCCGAGTCGATCCTGGCGGCGGAGTCGCGCCGCTCCCCTAGCGAGCCCGAGCCGAGGACGCAGCGGGTTCCCTGACCGCTGCCCGGCTCAGCGGACCGACAGCACAAAGGGCCTGCCGGCCGTGCCCCTCAGCGGACGGTCGGCAGTTCCTCGTCCGTCTTGCGGGCCGGGGGCGTGCGCGAGAGGAACAGGCCGAAGACCGGGGGCAGGGCCTGGAGCAGTTCCAGACGGCCGCCGTCGGCCTCGGCGAGGTCCCGGGCGACGGCCAGGCCGATGCCCGTGGAGTTGCGGCCGCTGATGGTCCGCTCGAAGATCCGCGCCCCGAGGTCGGCCGGCACCCCGGGCCCCTCGTCCGTGACCTCGACCACGGCCTGATTGCCGGTGACCCGGGTGCGCAGGGCGACGGTGCCGCCGCCGTGCATCAGCGAGTTCTCGATCAGCGCGGCCAGCACCTGGGCGACCGCGCCCGGGGTGCCCACCGCCTGGAGGTGCCGCTTGCCTGAGCTGACGATGGCCCGGCCCATGCTGCGGTAGGCGGGCCGCCACTCGGCGAGCTGCTGCTGGATGACCTCGTCCAGGTCGAAGGTGACGGCGGAGCCGGTGCGCGGGTCGCGGGAGTTCGTCAGCAGCCGCTCGACCACGTCGGTGAGCCGCTCGACCTGCGTCAGCGCGACGTTCGCCTCCTCCTTCACGATGTCCGGGTCGTCCGTGAGGGTGATCTCCTCCAGCCGCATGGACAGCGCGGTGAGCGGGGTGCGCAGCTGGTGGGAGGCGTCGGCGGCGAGCCGCCGCTCGGCGGTCAGCATCCGCGCGATCTTCTCGGCGGAGGAGTCCAGCACATCGGCGACCCGGTCCAGCTCGGGGACGCCGTACCGCTTGTGCCGCGGGCGCGGGTCGCCCGAGCCGAGGCGTTCCGCGGTGGAGGCGAGATCGGTCAGCGGGGAGGCGAGCCGGTTGGCCTGGCGCACCGCGAGCAGTACCGCCGCGACCACCGCGAGCAGCGCGACCAGGCCGATGATCAGCAGGGTGCGGCCGACCTCCCGGGTCACCGCGGAGCGCGGCTCCTGCACGGTGACGGTCTCGCCCTCCTCGCCGTGCTGGGTGGCGTGGATGACATCGCCGACGGGCCGGGTGCCGATCTCGATCGGCGTCCGGCCGGGCATCTCGATCACCGCGTACTGCTCTTTGCTGACCGGATTGCGCAGCGCGTCGGCGTTGACGTTCTCCGCGGCCAGGATGCGGCTGTCCACGATGCTGGCCAGCCGCACCGCCTCGGACTCCACCCGCTCCTGGGCGCTGTTGGTGATCGTCCGGGTCTCGACGATCACCAGGGAGACGCCGAAGACGGCGATCACCACGAGGACGACGGCGAGGGTGGATTGAATAAGACGTCGGCGCATGTTCCGTTACCTGAGGTGACCGCCGGCCCCCGGTGCGGGGCTCAGCTCTTCTCGAAGCGGAAGCCCACGCCCCGGACCGTGGCGATGTAGCGGGGGTTGGCCGCGTCGTCACCGAGCTTCTTGCGCAGCCAGGAGATGTGCATGTCGAGGGTCTTGGTGGACGACCACCAGGTGGTGTCCCAGACCTCGCGCATCAGCTGGTCGCGCGTCACCACGCGGCCGGCGTCGCGCACCAGCACCCGCAGCAGGTCGAACTCCTTGGCGGTGAGCTGGAGTTCCTCGTCGCCCATCCACGCGCGGTGCGACTCCACGTCGATGCGCACGCCGTGCGTGGCCGGGGGCTGCTGCGGCTCGGCGGCGCCGCGGCGCAGCAGGGCCCGTACACGGGCGAGCAGTTCGGCGAGGCGGAAGGGCTTGGTGACGTAGTCGTCGGCGCCCGCGTCCAGGCCGACGACGGTGTCCACCTCGTCGGCCCGCGCGGTCAGGATGAGGATCGGCACGGTGTGGCCGTCGGCGCGCAGCCGGCGGGCGACCTCCAGGCCGTCCATGCCGGGCAGGCCCAGGTCGAGTACGACCAGATCGACGCCCCCCTGCATTCCGGCGTCGAGCGCGGTGGGTCCGTCCTCGCGCACCTCGACCTCGTAACCTTCCCGGCGCAGGGCGCGGGCCAGCGGCTCCGAGATGGACGCGTCGTCCTCGGCGAGCAGTACACGGGTCATGAGGTGATGGTAGACCGCCCGCATGTGGTGCTGGGGTCTGATCGGTTCCCGGGATTCTTACCTGGGGTGTCCACTGGTACGAACCATCACCTGTGGGATGCGATCGTAGAAGGGGCCTTCGAAATCCGTCGCGCGGTTCCCCCGACACCTGTGATCCGCGTCTCAAGTCCTTCCATACCGGGCGGTGTCCTGACGTACAGTGACGTGAACGCCTGTAGTACACCCGGGGACCTTTGGCGGGCATTGACGCTGAAGGTCCTTCTTGTGTGCGGGCCGGTCGGGTCCGACCGGCCTTGAAAGGAATGACCTCTGGCCGGGCTCCGGACGCATCGTCGCGTCACGGAGCGTGGATCCCGGTGGTCGCCGTCCACCGCTTCGTGATCCGGGGCGGACTCCCCCGGGGCGTTGGGGGCGGGCGGCCGACCCCGCCGGTGCCGGCCGCTACCCCCACCGGGCGCGCAACGCTCCACCGCGCGTCCCGACCAGCAAGGAACGACCATGGCGTCCAGCCTGACGAAGGACTCGGTCCACCCGGGCACCCCCGGCACCGAGAAGACCTTCTTCGGCCACCCCCGCGGCCTGGCCACTCTGTTCATGACCGAGATGTGGGAGCGGTTCTCCTACTACGGCATGCGGGCCCTGCTCCCCCTGTACCTGGTGGCCCCCGGTGGCCTGCACCTGTCCGCGGGCACGGCGACGGCGATCTACTCCGTCTACCTGTCGCTCGTGTACCTGCTCGCGCTGCCCGGCGGCTGGGTCGCCGACCGGCTCCTCGGCCCCCGCAAGACGGTCGCGGTCGCGGGTCTGATCATCATGCTGGGCCATCTGTGCCTGGCCCTGCCGGCCGCCGCGAGCTTCTTCGTCGGCCTGGTGCTGGTCGCCATCGGCTCCGGTCTGCTGAAGGCCAACATCTCCACGATGGTCGGCCACCTGTACGACGGCCCGAAGGACGCCCGCCGCGACGGTGGCTTCACGCTCTTCTACATCGGCATCAACCTGGGCGCGTTCGTCGCTCCGCTGGTCATCGGCACCATCGGTGAGAACGTCAACTGGCACTTCGGCTTCGCGCTGGCCGCGCTCGGCATGGCGCTGGGTCTGACCCAGTACCTGCTGGGCGGCCGCCACCTGAGCGAGCAGAGCAAGGTCGTCCCGACGCCGATGACGGCCCAGGAGAAGGCCACCACCCTGCGCAAGGGCCTGATCTGGCTGGTCATCGCCGCGGTCTTCTACGGCATCGTCGGCTTCACCGGTCACTTCACCCTCAACTGGGCGCTGATCCCGCTGACCGTCATCGGTCTCATCGTGCCGATCCTGGTCATCGGCCGGATCCTGCGCGACAAGGACCTCGACGGCGAGGAGCGCTCGAAGGTCCGCGCGTACATCTGGTTCTTCGTGGCCGCCGCGGTCTTCTGGATGATCTACGACCAGGGTGGTTCGACCCTGTCGCTGTTCGCGAAGGACTCCGCCAAGAACACGATCTTCGGCTGGAACTTCCCGGTCTCCTGGTACCAGTCGGTCAACCCGGTCATGATCATGGCCCTCGCGCCGGTCTTCGCCTGGCTGTGGCTGTGGCTGAACCGGCGCGGCAAGGAGCCGAGCACGATCGTGAAGTTCTCCTCCGGCCTGGTGCTGGTCGGCGCTTCCTTCTTCGTGTTCCTCGCCCCGCTGTCCATCGCGCAGGACGGCCACAAGGCCGCGGCGATGTGGCTGGTCGGCATCTACTTCCTCCAGACCGTCGGTGAGCTGACGCTGTCGCCGGTGGGTCTGTCGGTGACGACGAAGATGGCGCCGAAGAAGTACGCCTCGCAGATGATGGGCGTCTGGTTCCTCGCGGTCACCGCGGGCGACTCCATCACCGCGCTGCTGTCGAACCCGGCCGTCGGCGGGGTCAACCTCGACAAGATGGGCTTCGTGATGCTGGAGGCCGTCCTCGCGGTGATCGCCGGTGTGGCGGTGTGGATGTACCGCGGCAAGGTGAACAAGCTGATGGGCGACGTGCGCTAGTCGCTGGGACTTGGCCGACGAGGGCTGTCGCACCCCGGGTGGGTGTGGCGGCCCTCGTCGTTTGTGCGCCTCAGCGCCGTGGGGGGATTGCGCGTTGGCGGGTGCGGGGGCGTCGTGGTTGTTCGCGCAGTTCCCCGCGCCCCCGGACAAAGACAGGTCGGCTAGCGTCGGCGGGGTCGTGGCATGAAGGTGAACACCGCGCCGCCCAGAAGGATCGCGGTACCCGCCACCAGGCCCAGGGCCTTCAGGGTGCCGTGGTCGCTGGCGCCCGTGTCGGCCAGGCCGCCGGAGGTGGAGGCGCTCGTGCCGCCCGTCGAGCCGCCGGAGGTGGACGTTCCTCCCGAAGTGCCGCCCGGCTGACCGCTGGTGTCCAGGGTCAGGGAGACCTGCGTGCTGGTCGGGGTGCAGGTGGTCGTCGTACCCAGGGCGTTGACCGTCAGGACGCCCGGGGAGAGGGTCGAGGAGCCGGTCGCGCCGGGTTTGTAGGTGCCGGTGAGGTCGGGGATCGCGATGGGGTCGCCGGACTTGATGGGGGCGGCGTTGGCGGGGCCCGCCACATGCGCCGTGCCCTTGTCCGCGCCGCCGACGACCACCTCCATGGACGGCTTCACGGAGCCCGCGGGGATGTCGGCGGGACTGTCCATCACCGACTTCTCGAACCGCACCGTGAGCGCGTAGTCCCCGCCGCTCTTCTTCGCGTCGATCCGCACCGGTGAGGTGGCGTTCTTGTCGCCGATCGGGGTCTTGCACGCGTAGGGGATCTGCACCTCCTTGCCGGTGAAGTCGGTCTGCCCGGTGCCGCCCGACGTGGACGGCGTGGGGGTGGGGGTGGGCGTGGCGCTGTGGGTGGGCGTGGGCGTGGGCGTAGGTGTCGGGGTCGGGGTCGGGGTCGAAGTGCCGCCCGCCGCCGTGACCTTGATCGTCGCCGACTGCTGGACCGCCTCCTTGGGCGTGCACTTCGTGTCCGTCGACATCGCGTTCACCGTGTACGCGTCCGGCGTCAGCGTCACCTCCCCCGGCGCCGTCAGCTTCACGCTGCCCTTCATGTCGGACAGCACCATCTGGGCGCCCTTGGGGATCGCGGGGTTCTGCCGCGGGCCCCGCATCGCGATGTCGGCGCTCTGCGCGCCGGCCGCCTTCAGCACGCCCGAGGGCTGCACCGAGTTGGCGGGCAGGTCGATGATGTCCGGGTTCTTGGACGCGGCCTGGACGAACTTCCAGCCGACGTCCACCGTGTCGCCCACCTTCGCCGTCGCGGGCGCGGTGATCTCGACCTGTGTCGTGCCGTCGACGGGGCTGATGCCCGCGGGCGGCACACAGTGCGTGGCGTACGCCACGGTCGCCGCCTGCGCGGGCGTCGCGGCCAGGCCCAGCAGGGCACCCGCACCGCTCAGCACCAGCGCGGCGCCCACCGCCGTACCTCTCCTTCGCATGCTCACGTGGGTCCCTTCCTGGTGGGGGTCGTACCCGGGGTCGTGCCGGGGGTCGTGCCGGGGGTCGTACGAGACGTCGGGCTGTCGTCGCGCGGTGCGGAGCGCGGTCCTGGCGCCGTGCCCGGGGCGAACCACGGGAGGGCGGGGGCCGGGGACCCGGAGGGCGGTGAGTCGGAGGGCCGGGTCCGGGCACGCCGGGTGGGGCGCGCGAGGCGGAAGCGGGAGGGGCGGGGGGCGGCCGGGCGGCGGGGGCGTACCCGGTCCACCACCGCCATCCCGGCGCGGAACAACGCGGCCGGTACGACCAGGCAGAGCAGGATCCAGAAGAGGGTCACGCCCCAGGGCCGCCCCACGTCCCAGGGCTGTTCGGCGAGCAGCTCGCCGTCGCGCTTCAGCGAGACGGTGTAGCCGCCGTGCGCCCCGGCGGACAGTTCCACCGGCAGCTCGATCTGCGCCTTCCCGCCGGGCGCGAGGGTGCCGTGCCACTGCCGGTCGTCCCACTGCGGGGCGAACACGCCGTGCGCCGTGCCGACTTGGAAGACCGGGTCCTTGACGGGCGTGGTGCCGAGGTTGCCCGCGGTGAAGACCAGGGTGCGGCCCGGCGGGGCGCCGAACCAGGTCAGCAGGGAGCCGGAGCCGGTCAGCCGGGTGTCGGAGAGGATCGACAGCCGCCCGCCGGAGGGCTCGGCGGGCAGCGGGGCCACGGGGTGTCCGGCGACGTCGATGACGGCGTCCGCCTGCGCGGGGGTGCCGGTGACCGTGGCCACGTGCACCACACAGGGGCAGGGCACGGGCGGCTCGGCGACCGGCAGCTTCTTGGCGAAGGCGCCCCGGGCGTCGGTGGTGACGGCACGACCGTCGGCGTTGGCGCAGGAGTTGGTGCCGCCGATGACGCCCCGGGACGGCGTGGCCCGGCCGCAGACCAGCAGCATCAGCAGGGTGTCCGGGCGCCAGCCGGTACCGTGGACGGTGACCGAACCGCCGGTCCCGGCCTGTGCCGCGGACAGCCGTACGGCCGGTCCGTCCGCCGCCGCGACCCCGGCGAGCGGCAGCAGGAGCAGCACGGCGACCGCCAGGACCACGATCCGCCTCACGCCACCGCTCCCGTCAACTCGGCCTCGCGGGACGGGGTTTCGCTCTCGCGGGTACGACGCGCACGCCGCCGGACGAGGAAGGTGACCGCCACCGTCGCCGCGAGCCCGGCGAGGGCGCCCAGCGTGCCCCACGGCACGAAGGTGGCCGCCGTGTCCGCCGTGGCGCGCGCCCCGCCCGCCGTCACCGTCAGCCGTACGTCGACGTGGTCCAGGAACGGGCGGCCGTGCCACGGCTCTCTGAGGGTGCGCCGGGTGCCGGGGGCCAGCCGGACGGGCAGCGGGCGCGGAGCCCGGTCAAGGACCCGCCCGAAGGTGCCGTCGGCGCGCACCGCGAGCGTCGGCACGAGCACGGTCGTACCCCGGTTGACCAGCTGGTACGTGATGTCGTCCGGGTGGAGGGCGAGGTGTTCGACGGTCAGCGCGGCGAGCCGGGGCCCGGCGATCCGCAGCCGTACCGGGACGTCGGCCGCCCGGCCCGTGCCGTCGCGCGCCTCGATCGCGCCGGAGCGGGCGCCGGGCGCGGACCCGGACGGCACGGTCACGGTGAAGGGCACCTCGGCACGGGTGCGGGCCGGGACGGTGAGCGTGGCCCTGGCGAGGACGACCGGCAGTCCGGTGCCGCGCAGCCGTACCGTCACCGGGGTGCGGGCCGGGTTGGTCACGGCGACGGTGTCCTGGAGGGCGGTGCCGGGGGCGCCCTCGGCGTAGAAGGACGGCCGGGGGCCGCCGGCGGGCGCGAGGGACCAACCGGCCGGGCCCGCGGCGGCGGGTGACGCGGCGCCCAGCAGCGTCAGCGTCATCAGCAGGGGCGGTCCGAGGGCGCGTACGGCGGACGGCATGGGCGGCTCCAGCGCTGGTGACCGGGTTTCGGCGGCGTACGGCGGCTTACGGCGGCGGAGTTCAGCGGCGTACGGCGGGGCCGCGCCGGGTCAGCCAGAGGGCGCCCGCGGCGCCGGTGAGGAGGACGGTGCCGCCGAGGGTGCCGAGGGCGATGGCGGAGTCGTCGGGTCCTGTCTGCGGGAGGGTGCCGCCGGGCGCGGAGCCGGTGGAGCCGGTGGAGCCGGAGGTGCCTGAGGAGCCGGAGGTGGCGCCGGTGGCCCCGGAGGAGCCGCCGGTCGAACCGCCGCCCGCCGCGGTCACGTCGAGCGTCAGGGAGGGGCCCGGGTTGCCGGTGGGGGTGCAGGTCGTCGTCGTGCCGAGCGCCTTGATGGTGAGCGTGCCCGCGGTGAGCGTGACCTTGCCGGACTTCCCGGGCGTGTAGGTGCCGCTCAAGTCGCTGATCTTGATGGGGGTGTTGGCGGGGATCGCGGCGGCGTTGGGCGGCCCGCTCACCGGGATCGTGCCGCTGTCCGCGGCGCCCAGCTTGATGGTGGCGCTCGGGCTCATCGCGCCCTTGCCCAGCTCGACGGGGCTGGAGGAGACGCCCTTCTGCCAGGACATCGTGACCTTGTAACCGGCGCCGCTGCGGACGCCCTTGATGTCGATCGGCGAGACGGCGCTCTTGACGCCGATCGGCGTCTCACACTTGTAGTTGACGTCGACCACGTCGGCGTGGGCGACCGGCGCGGTCAGCACCACGGCCGCTCCGGCCAGCGCCGCGGCGGACGCGAACGCGGCGGTTCGTTTCGGGTACGACACGATCGGTCCACCCCAATTCGTTCCCGGCAAATTCCTGACGGTGCATCAGGTCAGCCGTCAAGGTACGCCCGGGACCCCGAGGAAGGAAGACACGTACCGGCGGGGGTTGTGTGGGGGGTCGGGGGTGACGCGGTGCGCTCGGGCGGCTCGGGTTGCGCGCGGGCGTGCGGGATGACCAGGGGGGCGGGGGGGCGCACGCGGGCGTGCGGGATGGCCTCCGGGAGGACGATCAGGCGCTCGGAGCCGCGCGGGTCCCACCGGAGTGACGGCTGCGCACTCGGGCCGCGGGGCCTGCCGGAGTGGCGGCCGGTCGGAGTGGCGCGTGGGCGGCCCCTGAGGCGGGGCCGCTCGGTGCGGCGTGCGGCGGGGTCAGGCCGGAGCGCCCAGTTCCGCCCACACCGTCTTGCCGGGGCGGCCCTGGGCGCGCACCACGCCCCAGTCCAGGCACAGGCGCTGGACGATGAACATGCCGTGGCCGCCGGGGCGGCCCGCGCGATGGGGCGTGCGGGGGGCCGGCTGGCCGGTGCCGCGGTCGGTGACCTCCAGGCGGATCACCTTGTTGTCACAGGCGAGGGCGAGCTCGTCGGGCCCCTCGGCGTGCAGACAGGCGTTGGTGACGAGCTCGGAGACGACGAGCAGCACGTCCTCCGCGGCGGCCCGCTGGTCCGCGCCCGCGGCGGGCAGCCAGCCCCAGTCGTACAGCGCCTGCCGGGTGAAGTCGCGGGCGAGCGGGACGACGCCACTGGCCCCTTCGAGGCCGAGTCTGCGGACCTGCCGGCCCCGCGCCGCCTCCGTGCCGCCCGCGCCCGTCCGGGACGGCGGCGCGGCCGCCGTCCGGGACGGCGGCGCGGCCGCGCCCGTCACGGATGCCATGGCGGCGCCGGCCGGCGCGTCCTCCTCCGAGGACCCGGGCACCCCGGAAGCGCCGCTGGGCTCGTGGCCGCGGTCGCCCGGCGGGTAGGGCCGGGTGGTGCTCATCAGCGCTTCACCTCACCGAATCACCAGTTCACGATGGAAAAGTCCGGTACTCCCCGGCACCGGTCGGTCCGTCCGTCGTCGGCGCCCTCGCCCCGCCGTACGTCCCGTCATCCGCACATCAGCCCCCGTCCGCCCGTCGCGTGACGCCTCGCACTCCTGTTCGCGGTCGTCCCGTCCGGGCAGGTTCCTGCCCGTTCGAGCCGGTCGCACACCCACGGGTACGTCACACCCGGAGCGCGGCGACACCGCCTTGGTGGTGGATGGTCGCCAGCATCTCTCCTGCCCGACCCGGGCGCCGGAACACCCCCGTCTTCCGCGGGGCGCACGGGTACCGCACCCGGCCGCGCATGATCGCGGGCTCAGTCGGTGCCGTCGCCCTCCCCGGCCAGGGCGTCCGCAACGGAGTCATGGACGGTGAAGACCGCCTCGGCCCCGGTGATCTCGAACACGCGAGCGACTACGGGCTGCATTCCCGCCAGATGGACGCCGCCACCGGCGGCCTCCGCCTTCAAACGGGCTCCGAGCAGGACGTTCAGCCCCGTGGAGTCACAGAACTCCAGGCGCGAGCAGTCCACCACGAGCCGCGAGAATCCCTTGCCCAGGAGGTCGTCGAGGGGTTCGCGCAGTAGATCGGCGGTGTGGTGGTCAAGCTCACCCGCCGGTGTGACAACCGCGCTGGCGCCCTCTTCACGCACCTCCACCAGAAGCCGGCCCGACTGTGCGCTGCCGACCATCCCGTGGTCCATGCCGTCTCTCTCCCGAGGTCGTGGCTTGCTGATGCCCTCGAACATTACGCCTTCCTGGCGCAGTCCGGCACCCGAACAACCTCACATAATCGGACATACCCCAACAGAACGCACTTGCGATCGCTCAGGCAAAGCCGATAGGGCTAGTAAGGACACGTACTTCTACACGCCGGCTTTGGAGGCGCCGCACTCCGTAGTGCACCTGATGGCTTCGGCAGCCGTATGCCGAGAACGATGGAGGACACCCATGTCACCCCGGCTCGACGCCTCGCCTACCCCGACCGCGACGTCGACACCCCCACCGGTACAACTGGATCATCCCATCGATCTCCATGACCCCTTCGAGGGACTCCCGGAGATCCCCCCGTACGACGAGGTCGGCCCCGTCGACGCACGGGCCCTGTCCAAGACCCTCTTCGGGCGCCTGGAAGCGCTGGAGGAAGGGACGCACGAGTACGCGTACGTGCGTAACACCCTCGTCGAGCTGAACCTCGCGCTCGTCAAGTTCGCCGCCTCCCGCTTCCGCTCCCGCAGTGAGCCGATGGAGGACATCATCCAGGTCGGCACCATCGGCCTGATCAAGGCGATCGACCGCTTCGAGCTCTCGCGCGGTGTCGAGTTCCCCACTTTCGCGATGCCGACCATCATCGGCGAGATCAAGCGCTTCTTCCGCGACACCTCGTGGTCCGTGCGCGTACCGCGTCGGCTCCAGGAGCTGCGTCTGGACCTGGCGAAGGCCGGGGACGAGCTGGCCCAGCAGCTGGACCGCGCGCCGACCGTCACGGAGCTGGCCGAGCGCCTGGGCATCTCGAACGACGAGGTCGTCGAGGGCATGGCCGCCTCGAACGCGTACACCGCCTCGTCGCTGGACGCCCAGCCCGAGGAGGACGAGACCGAGGGCGCGCTCGCGGACCGCATCGGGTACGAGGACCACGGGATCGAGGGCATCGAGTACATCGAGTCGCTCAAGCCCCTGATCGCCGGGCTGCCCCAGCGCGACCGGAAGATCCTCTCCCTGCGGTTCGTGGCCAACATGACCCAGTCGGAGATCGGCGAGGAACTGGGCATCTCCCAGATGCACGTGTCCCGCCTCCTGTCCCGCACGCTGGTACGGCTGCGCAAGGGACTGACGGTGGAGGAGTGACTTCCGGGGCACCCGTCCTCTCTCCGGATCGGACACGCCGAAGCGGGGCAGACCCCCCACCCGGGGGTCTTCTTTTTGTTTTTTTGTTTCCTTTTTTTCCCCCCCCCCCCCCCCCCCCCCCCCCCCCCCCCCCCACGGGGGGGGGGGGGGGGGGGGGGGGGGGGGGGGAATGAGGGGAAACCATACCAAAAAAAGAACAAAACCCCCCCCCCCCCCCCCCCCCCCCCCCCCCCCCCGCTTCGGCGTGTCGTCGTGTCTCCGGTGCTCACACCACCCGTACGCCGCTCCGCCACACCCCGCTGACCAGGGGCACGCCCGGCCGGTAGGCGAGGTGGACATGGCTGGGCGCGTCGAGGAGGGTCAGGTCGGCGCGGGCACCGGGGGTGAGGCGGCCGATGTCGGTGCGGCGCAGGGCCGCGGCGCCGCCCGCCGTGGCGGACCAGACCGCCTCGTCGGGGGTCATGCCCATGTCGCGGACGGCCAGGGCGACGCAGAAGGGCACGGAGGAGGTGAACGACGAGCCCGGGTTGCAGTCCGTGGACAGGGCGACGGTGACCCCCGCGTCCAGCAGCCGACGGGCGTCGGGCCACTCGGCGCGGGTGGAGAACTCCGCGCCGGGCAGCAGCGTGGCCACCGTGTCGCCGCTCGCCAGGGCGTCGACGTCCGCGTCCGTGAGGTGGGTGCAGTGGTCGGCGCTGGCCGCGTCCAGCTCCACGGCCAGCTGGACGCCGGGGCCGTAGGAGAGCTGGTTGGCGTGGATGCGCGGGTGCAGGCCCCTGGCCTTGCCCGCGGTGAGGATCGCGCGGGCCTGGTCGCCGTCGAAGGCGCCCTTCTCGCAGAACACGTCGATCCAGCGGGCGTGCGGCGCGCAGGCGTCCAGCATCTCGCCGGTGACCAGGGCGACGTAGGCCGCCGGATCGTCGGCGTAGTCCGGGGAGACGATGTGCGCGCCGAGGTACGTCACCTCGTCGGTGTGCTCGGCCGCGATGCGCAGGGCGCGGGCCTCGTCCTCGACGGTCAGGCCGTAGCCCGACTTGGTCTCGAAAGTGGTGGTGCCCTGGCGCAGCGCCTCGGCCAGGTAGTGGGTCAGGTTGGCCGCCAGCTGCGCGTCGCTCGCGGCGCGGGTGGCGGCGACGGTGGTGCGGATGCCGCCCGCCGAGTAGGCGCGGCCGGACATCCGGGCGTTGAACTCCTGGGTGCGGTCGCCCGCGAAGACCAGGTGGGAGTGGGAGTCCACGAACCCCGGCAGCACCGCCCGGCCGCCCGCGTCGACCCGATTGTCAGTGGCGGGTGCTTTGCTTGATTCACCGGTCCACGTGACGCGGTCGCCCTCGATGACGACGGCCGCGTCCTGGATCAGACCGAGGGGAGAGTTGTCACCGAGGGAGGGGTCGTTGGTGACCAGTGCGGCGATGTTGGTGATGACGGTGCTGCTGCTCATGGTGTCGTCCTCGTGGGGGGCGATGGGGGTCGGCGCGGGGACCGGCGCGGTCAGCGCAGGGCTTCGACGGCGGCGGCCAGCGCCCGCGGCACATCCGGTACGAGCGTGTGCGCGCCGTCGCGTACGACCTGCCGCCCGCCCACGACCGTATGCCGTACATCGGCCGCGCCCGCCGCGAATACGGCCGTCTCGGCGCCCAGCCGGGGCTCGGGGCCCGCGGTCCTGACCGAGTCCAGGGCGATCGTCGTCAGATCGGCGAGCGCGCCCGGCTCGATGCGGCCGGCCTCGTCCCAGCCGAGGGCGGCGTGCCCGTCGGCGGTGGCGGCCCGCAGCAGGGCGGCGGCCGTCCAGTGGCCCCGGGTGCGGGTACGCAGCCGCTCGTTCAGCTCCATGGCACGCGCCTCTTCGAGCAGGTCGATGACGGCGTGGCTGTCGGAGCCGAGGGAGAGCGGGGAGCCGGCCCGCTGGAGGGCGACGGCCGGTCCGATGCCGTCGGCGAGGTCTCGTTCGGTGGTCGGGCACATGCAGGTGCCGGTGGCCGAGCCGCCGAGCAGGGCGATGTCCTCGTCGGTGAGGTGGGTGTTGTGCACCCCGGTGGTGCGCGGCCCGAGGACACCGTGGTCGGCGAGCAGCCGGGTGGGGGTGCGGCCGTGCGCGGCGAGGCAGGCGTCGTTCTCGGCGGTCTGCTCCGAGAGGTGGACGTGCAGCGGGGCCCGCCGCTCCTCGGCGAAGCGGGCCACGGTCGCCAACTGGTCGGCGGGCACCGCTCGTACGGAGTGGATCGCCGCCCCGATCCGCGCGTGATCC
Organism: Streptomyces sp. LaBMicrA B280; assembly: GCF_049222185.1. Lineage (NCBI taxonomy): Bacteria > Bacillati > Actinomycetota > Actinomycetes > Kitasatosporales > Streptomycetaceae > Streptomyces > Streptomyces sp. LaBMicrA B280. The sequence continues at coordinate 57,158 of NZ_JBMJCT010000023.1, forward strand.
CGTTCCTTGAGAACTGCACAGCGTTCGGCCCAGGCCTCCGCGCTGCCGTCGGAGAAGCGGAGCTGGTGGCTGTTGGGCGCCTGGTCGAAACCGGCCGCGAGATAGCAGGTGTCGAGGAGGGTGATCCGGATGCCGGCCTCCGCGGCGGCCGCGATCAGCGCCTCGCCCATGGCGTTGGGGTCGGCGTAGGGGGTGCCGCCGCGGGCGTGGTGCACATAGTGGAACTCCCCGACGCAGGTGATGCCGGCCAGCGCCATCTCGGCGTAAGTCGCACGAGCGAGCGAGAAATAGCTGTCGGGGGTGAGTTTGTCCGCGACGGAGTACATGACGTCGCGCCAAGCCCAGAATGATTCTGGCGCCCGCTCGCCGCCTCCACCGCTCTGTCCCCGCGCCTGCGGGGGTGATCCGGTCCCGGAGCCGACCTGGACGGAACCGCGAAGTGCGCGGTGGAAGGCGTGCGAGTGGGCGTTCGCCAGCCCCGGCAGGGTCAGGCCGCGCAGCGCCTCGGCGCCGGGCGGCGGGGCGGGCACCCCGGTGCGCACGGCACCGATCCGCCCGCCCTCGGTCTCCACCAGCACCCCCGGCTCGACACGGTCGCCGAGCCAGGCGTGCTCCAGCCAGTACGTCGCCCTGGTCAACAGGCCAGCCCTTCCAGTACGTCGGCGAGCGCGTCCACCCCGGCCACGCAGTCGTCCTCGGCCGCGAACTCGGCCGGGGAGTGCGAGACGCCGGTGGGGTTGCGCACGAACAGCATGGCGGTGGGGATGCTCCCCGAGAGGATCCCGGCGTCGTGTCCGGCGCCGGTGCCGAGGACGGGCACCGTGAGGCCGGTGTCCCGGCCCAGGATGCGGCCGAGTTCGTCGCGCAGCGCGTGGTCGAACTCCACGACGGGCGTGAAGGACTCCCGTACGACGTCCAGGTCCACGCCGTGCGCGTCCGCGTACTCCCGGGCCGCCTTCTCGATGCCGCCGACCACCGTGTCCAGGGTCTCCTGGTCGGCGGCGCGGGAGTCGAGCCAGCCGCGCACCCGCGAGGGGATCGCGTTGACGCCGTTGGGGTCCACCGCGATCTTCCCGAAGGTGGCGACGGCACCGGCGAGTTCGGCCTCGCGGCGGGCGGCGAGCACGGTCTCGGCGTAGGACAGCATCGGGTCGTGGCGGTCGGCCAGCCGGGTGGTGCCGGCGTGGTTGGCCTCGCCCCGGAAGTCGAACCGCCAGCGGCCGTGCGGCCAGATGGCGCTGGCGATGCCCACCCGGTCGCCGGACAGGTCCAGCGCGCGGCCCTGTTCGACGTGCAGCTCGACGAAGGCGCCGATCCTGGCCAGCCGTTCGGGGTCGGGCCCGATGGCCTCCGGGTCGTATCCGGCGGCCGCCATGGCGCGGGGCAGGCTGACGCCGTCCCCGTCGGTGAGCCGGTGCGCGTCCGCGACGGTCAGCGCGCCCGAGGTGAGCCGGGACCCGACACAGGCGAGGCCGAACCGGGCGCCCTCCTCGTCGCCGAAGTTGACGATGGCGAGGGGCTTGGTGAACCGCGCCCCCCTGCGCAGCAGTTCGTCGAGCGCGGCGAAGGAGGACACGACCCCGAGGGGCCCGTCGAAGGCCCCTCCGTCCGGCACGGAGTCCAGGTGCGACCCGGTGACCACGGCGTCCCCTGCGGCGGGGTCGCCGAGCCAGGCCCACTGGTTCCCGTTCCGGTCGACCTCGTGGACGAGCCCGCGGCCCTCGGCCTGCTCCTTGAACCAGGCCCGGCACTCGGCGTCGGGCCCGGTCCAGGCGTGGCGCCGGTATCCACCGGAGTCCGCGTCACGGCCGATGGGCAGCAGCTCGCGCCACATCTCCTGGAAGGAGGAGCCGCTCCGGGCCGTGTGGGCGGCCGGACCCGCAGTCGGCGACGAACCCTGCACCCCCGCCAAAGGGCTGCCGTCCTCGCCAAAACCCAGTGTCACGCCTCGTCACCCTCACGCATCGGCACCCGGACCCCTCGCTCCGCGGCGACGGACTCCGCGATGTCGTAGCCCGCGTCCACGTGCCGGATGACGCCCATGCCCGGGTCGTTGGTGAGCACCCGGCGGATCTTCTCGCCGCCGAGCTTGGTGCCGTCGGCGACGGTGACCTGTCCGGCGTGGATGGAGCGGCCCATGCCCACGCCGCCGCCGTGGTGGATGGAGACCCAGGACGCGCCCGAGGCCACGTTGACCATGGCGTTCAGCAGCGGCCAGTCGGCGATCGCGTCGGAGCCGTCGAGCATGGCCTCGGTCTCGCGGTAGGGCGAGGCGACGGAGCCGCAGTCGAGGTGGTCGCGGCCGATGGCGAGCGGCGCGGCCAGCTCACCGGAGGCCACCATGTCGTTGAAGCGCTCGCCCGCCTTGTCCCGCTCGCCGTAGCCGAGCCAGCAGATCCGCGCGGGCAGGCCCTGGAAGTGCACCCGCTCACCGGCCATCTTGATCCAGCGCGCCAGGGACTCGTTCTCCGGGAAGAGGTCGAGGAGCGCCCGGTCGGTCTTGGCGATGTCGGCCGGGTCGCCGGACAGCGCGGCCCAGCGGAAGGGGCCCTTGCCCTCGCAGAACAGGGGCCGGATGTAGGCGGGCACGAAGCCGGGGAAGGCGAACGCGCGGTCGTACCCGGCGAGCTGGGCCTCGCCGCGGATGGAGTTGCCGTAGTCGAAGACCTCGGCACCGGCGTCCATGAAGCCGACCATGGCCTCGACGTGCCTGGCCATCGACTCGCGCGCCCGCGTGGTGAACCCGGCCGGGTCCTTCGCGGCGGCGTCGGCCATGTCCTCGAAGGCGACGCCGACCGGCAGATAGGCCAGCGGGTCGTGGGCGGAGGTCTGGTCGGTGACGATGTCGATGGGGGCGTTCATCGCGAGCAGCTGCGGGAGCAGCTCGGCCGCGTTGCCGAGGACGCCGATGGACAGCGGGCGGCGGGCGTCGCGGGCCTCGGTCGCGAGCTGGAGGGCGTGGTCGAGGTTGTCGGCCCTGACGTCCAGGTAGCGGTGCTCGATGCGGCGGTCGATGGCGCGCGGGTCGCAGTCGATGCAGAGGGCGACGCCGTCGTTCATGGTGACGGCGAGCGGCTGGGCGCCGCCCATGCCGCCGAGGCCCGCGGTGAGGGTGATGGTCCCGGCGAGGGTGCCGTTGAACTTCTTCGCGGCGACGGCGGCGAAGGTCTCGTAGGTGCCCTGGAGGATGCCCTGGGTGCCGATGTAGATCCAGGACCCGGCGGTCATCTGGCCGTACATGGTCAGGCCGAGGGCCTCCAGGCGGCGGAACTCCTCCCAGTTGGCCCAGTCGCCGACCAGGTTGGAGTTGGCGATGAGGACACGCGGCGCCCACTCGTGGGTCTGCATGACGCCGACCGGGCGGCCGGACTGGACCAGCATGGTCTCGTCCTGCTTGAGGGTGCGCAGGGTGCGCACCATCGCGTCGAAGGAGCGCCAGTCACGGGCGGCCTTGCCGGTGCCGCCGTAGACGACGAGCTTGTCGGGGTGCTCGGCCACCTCGGGGTCGAGGTTGTTCTGGAGCATGCGCAGGGCGGCCTCCTGCTGCCAGCCCAGGGCGCTGAGTTCCGTGCCACGCGGTGCTCGTACGGGGCGGGGTCCCGACATCGTCTGCCTCCTGCTGTTGCTACGTCTATTCACATCCTGGCTGCATGAATAGAACTAGTCAATACATCGGGGCGGCCCCGTCCGCGCGTCCTGGGTGTTTGGCTGGAAGCAGCTGACGTCCGACAGGAGGGAATCACGGTGCACCACGAGGTCGAGGTCGAGGTCGGGGCCGAGGCGCGGGAGCGGTCCGGTCGCCGGGACGAGGCGGTGCGCGCGGCCGTGGAACAGGGCCTGCTGGGCCCGGACGCGGCGGTGGTGGGGCTGCTCGACGCGAGGGGCATCCGGGAGTCGGCGGCGGCGCTGCGGACGGCGTTCGAGGCGGTCCTCGCGCCCGGCACCCCGGTGCTGCACGCGTTCGCGGTGAAGGCGTGCCCGCTGGTGCCGGTGGTGCGGCTGCTGCACGAGGAGGGCATCGGCGCCGAGGTGGCGAGCCCGGGCGAGCTGGCGCTGGCGCGCGCGGCCGGCGTACCCGCGGCGCGCACCGTGCTGGACTCGCCCGCCAAGACCCCGGCGGAGCTGCGCGAGGCGCTGGCGCTGGGCATCGCCGTGAACGCGGACAACCCGCAGGAGCTGGACCGCCTGGACGCCCTGGTGCGGTCGGCACCGACCGGCTCCCCGCTCGGCATCCGGGTCAATCCGCAGATCGGCGGCGGCAGCATCGGGGCGACCTCGACGGCGACCGGGACCTCGAAGTTCGGGGTGGCGCTGCGCGACGAGGGGGCGCGCGAGTGGATCGTAGGGGCGTACGCGGAGCGGCCGTGGCTGACCCGGCTGCACGCGCACACCGGCTCGCAGGGCATTCCGCTGGAGCTGCTGGCGCGGGGCGTGGCGGAGACGTACGCGCTGGCGGAGGAGATCAACGCGCGGGTGGGGCGGCGGCAGATCGACACGCTCGACATCGGCGGCGGGCTGCCGGTGAACTTCGCGGGCGAGGCGACGGCGCCGACGTACGCGCGCTACGCGCGGCTGCTGGCCGAGCAGGTGCCGGGGCTGTGCGCGGGGCGGTACGGACTGGTGACCGAGTTCGGGCGGTCGCTGCTGGCCAAGCACGGCACGGTGGTGGCACGGGTGGAGTACGCCAAGCGCTCGGGCGGGCGGCGGATCGCGGTGACGCACGCGGGCGTGCAGGTGGCGACGCGGACGGTGTACGCGCCGGGGGCGTGGCCGCTGCGGATCGCCGCGTACGACGCGAAGGGGCGGCCTAAGCCGGGGCCCGAGGTGGTGCAGGACGTGGCGGGCCCGGCCTGCTTCTCGGGCGACCTGCTGGCCGAGGGGCGCGCGCTGCCCCCGCTGGAGCAGGGGGACTACGCGGCGGCGCTGGACACCGGCGCGTACTACTTCGCGCACCACTACGCCTACAACTCCCTGGCCCGGCCCGGGATCTACGGCTTCGGGCCGGACGGTGCGGGAGGCGTGGCCTTCGCCACCGTACGGGAGCCGCAGACGATCGCGGAGGTGGTGGCGGAGTCCGGGGGCGCGCACGCTTCGGCGCTCACCACCCTGCGTGCGCCCGGAAGCCGTTGACGCGCCCCCGCTTCACTCGAACAAATGGATCAACTCCGGTGACACACACGTCAGTTGCCCAACTCTAGTACGCCGGACGCATGTTCCACTGGAAAATGCCAAACGGCTCACCCCTCCCCCACACGTTGCGTAGTGTCAGGGTCACTCAGCCGGAGTCCCAGGCGGGAGGGGAGCCACGCGGTGCCCGGAATCGACGAGTGCCTGCTGGAAGCGATGCGATTGCCCGGTGCCCGGGGTGCCGCGCTGGTGGACTGGACGAGCGGCCTCGCGCTCGGCACGGTCGGGGAGGCGCCCGGCGGCGACCATGAGACGGCCGCCGCCGAGGCCGCCGAGCTGGCCCGACTGGCCGCGGAGCACGGCACGTTCACGGCCCAGAAGGCGGACCGGCCACCGGTGGAGGACGTGATCGTCAGCAACGCGGACAGCTACCACCTGCTGCGCTTCATCGACACCTCCTTCGACAGCAGCGTGTTCCTCCATCTGTGGCTGGGCCGCGAGGAGGGCAATCTCGCGCTCGCCCGGATCCGGCTCGGCGAGATGGCCGCCCGCCTGGTGCTGGGATGACCATGGTCCGTACGCCGCCGCCCCTGCCGGTGCGGGACCGGGCCGCCGCCCGCGCGCTGTCCCCGATGCTGAACCGGCTGGCCGAGGAACGGGCCACCGGTGTCCTGGTCCGCGAGCACGGCACCCTGCGCCTCGCCGAGGGCCGGGTGGTGCACGCCGAGAGCGCCCTCGCCCCGGGTCTCGACGTGCTCCTCACGGCCCACGGCACCCTGGCGACCGCCGCCTGGCAGCGGGCCGCCGCCGCGGCCGAGGGGCCGTTACGGGCGGCCGAACTCCTGCTGGAGTCCGGCCTGTTACCCGCCGGCGCGCTGGAGCTGTGCCATCTGGACGCGCTGTACGACGCCGGGTACTTCGCCCTGGCACCGAGCAGTACCCCGGGCCGCTTCCACTACGACGGCGCGCCCCGCACCGGCCCGCTGCCCTCGGTCCCGGTGGTCGCGCTGGAGCGCGAGACCCTGCGCCGCCGACTGCAACTGCACCGCCTGTGGCCCGACCCGGCCGCCGACACCGCGCCCCTGATCCGCGCGGACCCCCTCCCCCGCAAGGACACCGGGCCCAGGCCGTCCGCACCGGCGAGACCCGCCCGCCCCGCCCCCGTCACCCCCCGCCAACGCGCCGTCCTGGACCGCGTGGACGGCACCCGTACGGCCGCCGACATCGCCCGGGAGCTGGGCAGACAGGCGTTCCACACGCTGGTCGACGTGCGCAGGCTGGCGGCGGCCGGACACCTCAGACCCTTGGCGGCGGCCGGGCACCTCAGGCCCCCGGCACCCCTGGTGCCCCTGGTGCCCGCCCCCGCGGCGCCGCCCCCGACCGCACCGGAGCAGGCCCGGAACCTTCCCCCGCCGCTGCCCCCGGTCACCGACCCCGACATCGCGCTGCTGAAGAGGCTCAGGGATGCGCTGGAGGCCCTTTGAACGGCCACGCCCCGCCGAGAGGAGAGAGCTGATGGTGTCCGAGGACGACCTTCGCACCGTCCTGGAGGAGCTGCACCGGCTGCGCACCCGGGTGCCGCAGCTCACCGGCGCGCTCGCGGCCGGCGTCGACGGACTCGTCGTCGCCCATGACACGCCCGGCGTCGACCCCGACGGGCTCGCGGCGCTCACCGCGGCCGCGCTCGGCGTCTCCGTACGGGTCGCCGACGCCACCGGCAACGGCGGCCTGCGGGAACTGCTGGTGCGCGGCGAGCGCGGCTACGTCGCCACCTACGCCGCCGGACGCAGCGCCGTACTGACCCTGCTCGCGCAGGACCGGGTCAACGTCGGCCGACTGCATCTGGAGGGCCGTCGCTCCGGTGCCCGGATCGGCGAGGTCCTGGACGCCGCCGAGGCCGCGGCCGCCCGGAACCCGCCCGCACGCCAGACCACCGCGCCGCCGCGCGCCCGCGCCACGCGGACCCCGCGCACGACCACCGCACGTACCACAACCGACAGTTGAGAGGACCCGACATGGCCAACACCGAGACCGCCCTCAAAGAGGCGCTGACCTCGATCGAGGGCGCCACCGGCGTCGCGCTCGTCGACTACACCAGCGGGATGGCGCTGGGCACGATGGGCGGCGGCAAGACCTTCGACCTGAACGTGGCCGCCGCCGGCAACACCGATGTGATCCGCGCCAAGATGCGCACGATGGAGATGCTGGGCATCAAGAGCGAGATCGAGGACGTCCTCATCACGCTCACCGACCAGTACCACCTGATCCGCCTGCTCAAGGGGCGCGGCGGCAACGGCCTGTTCCTCTACCTGGTCCTGGACGCCGGCCGGGCCAACCTCGCCATGGCCCGCCACCAGCTCAAGCGGATCGAGGAGGACCTGGAGGTCTAGGTACTCCAGGCTCAGACCAGGGTCGCGGTACGGCGGCGGGTCCCGCCCGGGGCCGCGTCGCCGGCCGCGATGCCCGTACCGCGCAGTCCCCTGACCGCCTTGCCCGCGGGGCGCCCGCCGCGCGCGTCGAGCCAGTCGACCCGTACCCAGAGCAGGCTCTCCAGGGCCCGTTCGCGCCGCCCGAGCCAGCCGGCCTTCAGCCGCAGCCCGGTGCCGCACCCGGCCAGCAGCAGCCCGCCGGCCACCGGTACCGCGAAGGCGGACCCGAGCGCCAGCGCCCAGGCCCCCACCAGCCACCAGCGGTGTCCGCGGCGCCAGTTGCGCACGGTCACCGCGCGGTCCTGGAGCACGTCGTACTTGCCCGCGCGGCTCGCGCCCCGGGCGAGGGCGTCGTAACGGCGGCGCCGGGTCAGCGCCACCACCGCGGCGGCCACGACGAAGAGCGCGGCCCCGGCGAGCACCCCGATCCGGCGTCCCGTCCAGCCCTCGGGCACCGCGCCGACGCCCGCGGCGACCACCCCGAACCACCACAGCGGGGCGGCTCCCGCCCGTACGACGACGGCCACCCGGGCCAGTCCCCGGCCGCCGCGCTCCCTGCCTTCGCCACGCTCTCCGCGCGCCACGTCACCCTCCCGTGTCACGAGTCCCGCACTGCCTCTGTCTCTGCCTCTGTCCGGCGGGGACGTTAGCGGGCGAACGTGAGACAAACCTGAGAGGACCGGGACTCACTCCACGAAGAGCCCCCGGGCGGCGGCCTTCGCGTCGAACTCCTCCAGGCGGGCCTGCGCGTCCGGCAGATCGTCGCAGACCGCCTCCAGCAGCACCCGGCCCAGCAGCATCGGCGCGCACGCGGTGTCGAAGGCGAGGCCGGTGCCGACGGCGGCGGGCAGCAGCAGGTCGGAGTGTTTGGCGACGGGCGCGAACGCGGAGTCGGCGACGGTGACGACGGTCAGGCCGACGTCCTGGGCGTGGGCGAGGGTGTCGACCACCTCGCGCGGATGCCGGGGCAGCGCGAAGCAGAGCAGGGCGCTGGCGCCCGCGCGGACGGCCGCGTCGATGCGGTCCTGGATCATCGTGCCGCCCTCGTCGAGCAGCCGGACGTCCGGGTGGACCTTGGCGGCGAAGTACGCGAAGCCGTACGCCTGGGAGGCGGCGGCGCGCAGGCCGAGCACCGGCAGCGGGCGGGAGGCGGCGAGGATCCGCCCGGCCTGCTGCACCGGGCGCGGGTCGGCGAGCAGGTCCGCGAGGTGGCGCAGGTTCTCGATCTCGGCCTCGACGGCGAGCTGGTACTCGTTGTGCACGCCGTTCTCGGGGGCCGGTTCGGCGGGCACCACCTCGCGCAGGTGCCGGCGCAGCGCGGGGTAGCCGTCGAAGCCGAGGGCGACCGCGAACCGGGTCACCGACGGCTGGCTGACCCCGGCCAGTTCGGCCAGCTCCACGCTGGACAGGAAGGGCACGTCGGCGGCGCGCCGCACCATGCTGTGCGCGATACGGCGCTGGGTCGGCGTGAGCCGGTGACCCTCGAAGAGCGCCTGCAACCGGTTGGCCGGGCTGTCGGTCACGCTCATCACGTACTCCCCCTCGGTTGTCCTCGACGCCCCGGGAGAGTACAGCGCCGGGGCCGCGCCGAACACGGACCGATATTCAGACAAGGTTTCGCTGTATACCGTTATACAGCGCGGGGGCGGTCTGCCGCCTACCGCACCGCCGCACTCGCCGCCCGGCCCGTACGAGGTCTTCACACCCCTGCCGTCCCGCCGCACGTGCTGCCGACCGTGACCGAAGGTTCGTGCACATGGGGGCGCATCGCGGAGTCCGCATTGACACGTCTCTGTGGCGTGCGCCACAGGCAGAACGAGCCATGTTCACGGCCGTCACGCCGGCGCCGGACGGTCACGTGCTTCACACAGTTTTCACAGCAAACCCGCAGCCACGAGGCCTGAGCGGACCTGTGCGGAGTCTGAGACGGCAGCACCGTCCCCCAGGTCGCCTTCTCGCCACATGCCTCATAACGGCTTGGCTGGCATGTTCATTACTTGCCTAGGATGACCAAGCGCTCGGGGTCGAACGGATCACTTGCTCTCGGCGCGTGACGGGGGGGGGGAATTTCTGCGCGGCGGTCGCCGCGTTTCCCGAACCCCGTCTGCCCAAATCGGCATAAGGGGGAATCAATGCGTTTCAGGAAGGCCGGAACAGCCGCCGCTGCGCTGGCGGCCATCGGCTCGGCTGTTCTGTACGGGGCCGGGCCGGCCTCTGCGGATGTAGTCGGCACGAAGTACGTCAGCACCAACTGCATCGACAGCACATGCGATGGCGGCCTCTACGTCAATTACCACTCGGTCGCCACCAGCGGAAGCGGAAATCCGTCGGGCAGCTTTGCTGATTTCTACGGGAATCTGTACAGCCACGATTACATCGACTCGCCCACCACCGGCACGAACGCGTTCATCCGCTACTACTTCATCTTCGACAAGAGCATGGGTGACGGGGGCGGCCTGAGCGTGAAGAACAACGCCGCCTCAGCCGACAACTGCTCGACGGTCGACGGGTACCGCATCTACTACAACACCGGTTACGCGGGGCACTCGCAGTTCATCTCGCACGTCTACGGCTGCTCCGGCAGTTGGAACCTCGACAGCACCCTGAAGAACAACAATGCCTCTTCTCACTACGCGTAGCGCCAGCTGGGCGCATCGGCTCGCGGCTCTTGCCGCGGCCGGTGCGGCCGCCGCCCTCCTGTCGTCCTGCACGCCCTCGCCCGCCCCGTCAGGCCATTCCGGCACCTCGACGCCCGGCGGCGCCTCCATCGCAACTGGCGCCGACACATCAAAATGGCCCAAAGCGGTCGCGGATTCAGGCCTTGTCAAGGGCCTTACGCTTCCGTTGCAGCAATACATGCAGACCTATCAGGACTCGGTTGTGATCGAGCGGGCCGGCCGAAGCCTGGAGACGGAATGCATGACACGCTATGGCTTTACGGTCACTTTCCCGCCGGCGGGCGTCAATCCTCCACCGAATGCGGATGATTCGAACATGCCGCGCCGATACGGACTCAGCGACCCTGCGGCCGCGGCCAGGTACGGATACGAACTCCCGCCGGACACCACAAAGCACCCGCAGGCACCAAAACTCTCTGCCGCTGCGGTCGCCGTGCTGACCGGACGCAAGGGACTGACTCCGAGGGCCGCGAAGGCGCCGTCCTCCTACCGGGGCCAGAAAGTCCCCGAGGGGGGATGCCAGCAGGAGGCGTTCGACAAGATCGGTGCACGCATCGACTTCACCTTGGTCTCCCATCTCGATCACGACAGTCTGGTGAAGTCACAGGAAGAGCCACGCGTGCGGAAGGCCATAAAGACGTGGTCTACCTGTATGAAGACGGAAGGCTACGCGGTCGCCGATCCGTACACCGCGTTCGATCTCGTACCCAGGGACGACAGCGGCGCTGTGTCGCAAAGAGAGATCGCGATGGCCACAGCGGACGTCGAATGCAAGAAGAAGACGGACCTGATCGCCATCTGGTACGGCGTCGATGCCAGTATTCAGAAGCAGCAGGTGGAACAGAATCAGCTCGCCCTGCAGCAGCTGAAGGAGAAGAACACCAGAGCGGTCAAGGCTGCTGAGGCGGCACTCCGTGGCTGATGTCCTGCACACCACACAGGAGACAGAGGACAAGGCATCCGGCGGTGCCACAGGAGCGACCAGGCACCGCCGTGTCCTCGGCGCAGCGGTGGTCACAGCGGTCGCCGTGTCGGGGTTGGGTCTTGGAGCGTCCCAAGTCATCAAGTCACCGGCCCAAGCCGCGGCGGACACGGCGCCGCCGCCACCCAGTGTGATGACCACTGGTGTGGAGCAGCGAGTGTTGCGGGATTCGGTGATCGTCCGCGGAACGGTGAACGCCTCGCAGAGTGTGGCGGTCGCCCCTTCCGGGTCCGGCAGCGCGGGGACCGGGTCTCCGGTGGTCACCAAGGTGAACGTGAAACTAGGCGATACCTTCCGTTCAGGGCGTGTGCTGATGGAGGTATCCGGCCGCCCCGTGATCGTATTGAAGGGAGCGCTGCCCGTATACCGGGACCTGAAGCCGGGCGCGGACGGGGAGGACGTCGCGCAGCTTCAGCAGGCCCTGAATGGCATAGGCTGCTCCGTGGGCGGTGACCACAGGGGCTACTTCGGGGCCGGTACGAAGGCCGCTCTGGCGGACCTGTACCGAAGCGTCGGCTATGACCCGCTGCCTGCGGATCCGGGCAGCGGCGATTCGGTGGCGAGTGCTCAGGACGCCGTCACCGACGCCCGCAGGCACCTTCAGGATGTGTCCGCCCGTCAGGGTGCCGCTGCCACCAGCGAGAAAGGCAAGGCCGGCGACCGGCCTTTGGAAATCAGCCGCGCCCGTGAGGACTTGGCACGAGCCGACAAGAAACTCGCCCAGGCCAAGGCCGTGAGCGGCCCGATGCTACCGGCTTCCGAAGTCGTGTACCTGAAGAGCTTTCCGGCTCGTGTCGACGATGTCAGCTCCGCGGTCGGCAGCCAGGTCTCAGGAAGCGCGATGACCGTCTCGGCGGGCCAGCTCGTCGTGAAGGGGTTCCTCTCCCGCCAGCAGCACACTCTGGTCCGTCCCGGCCAGCGGGTACACATATTGTCCGAACTCGATGGCACGACGGCCGAGGCCACCGTACGGACCGTTGCGAACGCCGTTACGCGTGCCCAGACCGGCCAGGGCGGTCAAGGAGAGCCTCCTGGTGCCGACGGCAGTTCCTCCCCCGGCTACGCCGTGACCGTGGTACCGGACAGGGCGCTCCCCGCTTCGCTGGCCGGTCAGGATGTTCGACTGACCATCGAGGCGGCCTCCACCGAGAACAAGGTCCTGGTAGTGCCCGTGACCGCGATATCCGCGGGCGTCGACGGCAACACGGCGGTGACGGTCGTCGGTCATGGCGGTGTGCAGCGGCGAGTCCCGGTGACCACCGGGGCGTCCGGTGACGGATATGTGGAGATCCGTCCCGTGACAGGAATGCGTGTGGCCGCAGGCGACCGGGTGGTCACCGGCACGAGCACGCAGGAGACCCCATGACGCCACCAGTGATCGAACTGCGTCAGACCGCGCTCACCTACCCGGGACCGCCTCCGGTGATCGCGCTCCGCCCGTGTGATCTGGAAGTCCGGCAGGGAGAGTTCGTCACGGTCGTGGGGCCGTCCGGCTCCGGAAAGTCGACGTTCTTGAACATCGTCGGCCTGCTGGACTTTCCCACCGAGGGCCGCTACCTGCTCGACGGGTTCGACACCGGACGGCTGAAGGACGGTGCTCGCTCGGCGCTGCGGGGCCGACGCATCGGCTTCGTCTTCCAGGCCTTCCACCTCTTGCCTCACCGCACCGCTTTGGAAAACGTCCAGCTCGCACTCGTCTACCAGCGCATCCCTCGGAAGGAGCGCGCTGCCCGGGCGCGCGAGGCACTGGCAGCTGTCGGCCTCGGACACCGCGTCAATGCCCTGCCGACCACACTGTCAGGCGGCGAGCGGCAGCGCGTGGCCATCGCCCGCGCCCTGGCTGGGAAGCCTTCGCTCCTGCTGTGCGACGAGCCCACCGGTAACCTCGACACCGCCACCGCCGATCAAGTTCTTGATCTCCTTGAGGAGTTGAACGCGCGCGGGGTGACTCTCGTCGTCATCACCCATGATCTCGCCGTGGCTGCCCGAGGTACGAGAACCCTGCGTATACGGGACGGCGTGCTGACCGAGTCCGCCGACCAGGCGGTGCTGTCGTGATACGCATCGCCTCCTGGGGCCTGTGGTCCCGCTTCGGTCGCGGCAAGGACGAACGGTCACAGGACCGGTCGCGCTTCCACTGGCGTGATGTGCTGTCCGAGTCGACTGCGGGAGTTGTCCAGCGTCCCGCGCGCGCCACGTTGACCGCCCTGGGCACGGTGCTCGGTGTCGGATCCTTCGTTGCCGTACTCGGCCTGACCGCCACAGCGGCGTCACAGATCGACAGCCGGTTCAGCAGGCTCACCGCGACCGAGGTCACCGTGCACGATGTCGCCCGCGAGCACACTGACTTCGTACCGCTCGCGTTCCCCGATGACGCCGACCAGAAGGTCGAGCACCTCAACGGGGTCCAGCATGCCGGCGTGCTGTGGCCGGTGCAGCTGGACAAGGGGCAGCAGGTTGCCTCAGCGCCCGTGGTGAGCACCGGTGCGGGCAGCCAGATCCAGGTGATGGCCGCGTCCTCCGGGGCGGTGCGGGCAGCCGATCCCGTGCTGCAACAGGGGCGGTTGTTCAACCGCTGGCATGACCGCACCCGGCAAAAGGTCGCCTTGCTCGGTGTCGGCATGGCCAAACAGCTGGGGATCAGCACGCTGGAGACCCAGCCCGCGATCTTCATCGGCGACGAGACATTCACCGTGATCGGCATCGTCAGCGATGTCCGCCGCAGAGCGGACCTGCTGCTGGCCGTCATCGTTCCCCGCAGTACGGCACAGGTCTTGTGGGGACCGCCCAAGGACGGGGCGGACATGCTTATCTCCACCCGAATCGGCGCCGCCCAGCAGGTCGCCCGTGAGGCCCCTGTGGCCCTGCGCCCTGATCACCCCGAATACTTGCAGGCCGTGCCGCCCCCTGACCCAAGGAGCCTGCGCAGCGGAGTGAACCAGGACCTCAGCCAACTGTTCCTGCTGCTCGCTGCCGTCTGCCTGTTCATCGGCGCGGTCGGTATCGCCAACACCACTCTGGTGGCCGTCATGGAACGCACCGGTGAGATCGGTCTGAGGCGTGCCCTCGGCGCACAAGGCCGGCACATCCTCGGCCAGTTCCTCATGGAGTCGGGAATGCTCGGCGCGCTCGGCGGCCTGATCGGAACCTCACTCGGGGTTCTCGCGGTCGTTGCCGTCTCGACCGCCCGCGACTGGACCCCGGTCATCCAACCGGTCACGGTCTTCGCCGCCCCAGTGATCGGCCTGGCCACCGGACTGCTGGCTGGGCTTTATCCGGCCTGGCGCGCCGCACGGGTCCAGCCGGTCGCCGCCCTCCGCCGTTAACGCCTGCCGCCCTGACTCTAGGAATGTGGATGCACTTCAACCGCAAAGCGACCGCCCTGGCCATCACGGTCGTACTCCTGGCCGGCGGCGCTGCGTACTATGCCGTCCACGCGTCCCACAGGGCCGACGCCACACCCGCCGACGGAGACGTCGCAGAAACAGCACACGCGTTCCTGGCCGACTGGCAAGCAGGAGACCTGGACAAGGCCGCCAGGCTGACCACTCGCCCTACTCAGGCCCGAAAGGAACTGAGCGACTTCCGGGACCAGACCGGGGTCACATCCGTGAAGCTGTCCGCCGCCCACGTGGACAGTGCCAGCGTCGCCTTCCGCACCACGGCCCATATCGACTACCTCGGTACCAAGGCGACGTGGTCGTACACCTCCCACCTCACAGTCGTCAACGATCCGGCCGAGCACGAGCCACGCGTCTCCTGGCACAGCAACGTGATCCATCCTGATCTCCCGGACGGCGGCGGCTACACCCTCCAGCCATTCGCGGCACAGAGCACGCCCACAGTCACCGACCAGCACGGCGTGCCGCTCACCAGCCGTGAGCACCCAGGACTCGAACAGATTCTCAACCAACTCCGCGACCGCTATTCCGCGTCAACCGGAGAAGAGATGAAGATCCGCCTGTCATCCGCGGGTGACAGCGGCGGCGGACGCGTCATCGCGACCGTGCGCCAGGGAAAGACCGGCCGGCTTCGCACCGAACTGGACGCAGGCGTACAGAAGGCCGTCGACAGGGCGGCCACCAAGCGACCCGGTGTCTCCGTGGTCGTCATCCGTCCCAGCACAGGCGATGTGCTGGCTGCTTACACCACCGGAACGGACTTCGACCCCGCTCTGGAAGGAGTACAGGCACCCGGCCAAGCGTTCGAACTCGTCACCGCAGCGGCCTTGTTGGAACACCATAAAGTCACGACTCGTTCCGCGGTCGGCTGTCCCGCAAGCTCGACCGTCGACGGCACCGCCTTCACCAACCCCGATGGCCGGCAAGCCACTGACGCGTCGTTCGCCGAGGTGTTCGCACATACCTGCGACACCGGTTTCGCCCGTCTCGCCGACAGGCTCTCCGGGCAGGACCTCTCCTCCGAAGCCCGAGAGGTGTTCGGTCTTGGCCAGGACTGGCAGACCGGTGTCACCACCGCCGACGGAGCCGTACCCGTTCTGGACGGCGCGGACAAGGCTGCCGCCGCCATCGGCCGTGGTGAAATCCGCCTCAACACACTGAACCTCGCCTCCCTCACCGCCACCGTCCAGAGCGGATCCTTCCGGCAGCCCTTGTTCGTCGATCCGAAGATCAGCGGCAAGGCACCGGCGCTGGCCCACCGCACTCTGCCCGACGGTGTCGCCGGCGACATGCGTGCGCTGATGCGTGCATACGCCACTGCCACCGGGGCGAAAGGCGCTGCGTTCGGCGGAGTCGCCGACCAGTTCGCCGACAGCGACCAGCCCATCATCGGCTGGTTCACCGCCTTCCAGGGCGATTTGGCTGTCGCCGCCACCGTTCCGGAGCAGGCACACCAGCCGGAGACCGCCGAATCCGTCGTCCGCGCGATCCTCGACGCCACTGGCTGAGTCTCCCCGAAGAACGCCCCGCCCGGACTTGCGGATCCGCCTCAGGGCCGTAGGCGGGCCGATTCGTGCCCACATGGGCACGGGAACCTCAACGAGAAGCGGGAAGAACCCCTCTTGAGACCCAGAAACCGAATACGCGCACGCTGGGCCGCTCTGGTGACCTGTACTGCGCTGACCGGCACCCTCATACAAACCACGACCGCCTTAGCGGCGCCGCCCTCCAAGAGCGAGCAGAGCCACGGCAGTCCGGGACCGACCGGGCGGATCGCGGACCCCGACAAGAAACTCGGCACGGGCTGGAAAACCAGCAAGGACCGCGCCGTGACCGCGGCCGCGGACAGCACCGGGCTGAGGATCCTCGTGGCCGACAGCGGCAGGGCGTACGCCTGGAAAACGGTTGCGAGCCTGAGCGAGCCGGGCATGCCGGCGGACTCCTGGATCGGCAACCAGTGCGTCATCGACCACGACCACGCCGCAGTCGTCTACGCACCGCGCACCTTCACCAACAAGCCGGACCTCATGCAGGGCGGGGCGTTCACGGCGATCGTGAACCTTGGCACCGGTCAGGTGACCAAGCTGCCGTTCACCGCATCGCTGGCATACTTCGACCCCTCCTGCAACCCGCGAACACACACTGCCGCGTTCACCGCGTTTCGTGACATGAACGACCCGGCTGCGACCCGGACCCGCGTCGTGACCGTGAACACCGCCGGCAAAACGCTGAGCGAGCCGACATCCAAGGGCGAGATCACCAGCGCTGTACCGGTCGACGACGGTGCTGTCGGTGCCCTCGGGCCCCACCTGATCCATCTCGACCGCAAGGGCCATGTCAAGGACCTGCTCACGGCCGGTGGCGTGCCCTTCGACATCCACCCGGTCGATGACGGGAAGGTCGCCTTCGTCGAACGCGACGGCAGCAAGCGCGCCCGTGCCCGCGTATGGAGCAAGAAGGGCGAGGCCACTGTCGTCGCCAGCGGCAGACTCGGCGATCTCGACCTGGCACGGGGCGGCTCCTCTCAGGTGTTCCTCGCCGGTCATCCCTCCGGCGCCGTGCACACCTCAGGCAGCGGCATCACCCGGATCGACGCTCCGGTGGACACGGACATCTCCAGCCTCGGCCGGCTCGCCGTCAACCCCGTCCTCAGCCAAGGGCTGCGCGCGGGCGTCGACCGCATCAAGAACGCCGGAAAGGGCTTCACAAAAACCGAGCCCGAGGCGCGAGGGACAGAGCAGGCACCGGGCATGCTGAACGCCGCCCCGGCCCTGACAGTGACCTCCACCGCCACGAGCACCGGCACGAAGCTCGACCAGACAGTGCCGTCCACTCTGCCCACGGCAGGCAACCAGCTGTCTCCCGCCCTCGCTTCGGTCCCCAAGGCGCGGGCGGCAGCGGGCACCGTCGCGGGCACGCACAGCCCGTTGACACGGGCCACGGCGGCCAACGTGTCGCACGACCCGACCGATCCCGACCGCTGGTGCTCCGTCTCCCGCAATGACGTCAATGCGCAGGCATTGCAGCCGACGCCGAACCAGGTCGAGTGGGCCGTCGACATGGCCATTCGCGGTGACCTGCACGCCAGCTACCTCAACCAGGGCGGCTACCGGAACCAGACCGGGATGGGCACGATCGACCCGCAGGGCCTGTTCAAGGCACCCACGCTGACCGGACCGGCAAATGCGCGTATCCCGGCCAATGTAATGCTCGGCATCATGGCTCAGGAGTCCAACCTGTGGCAGGCCGAATCCGGTTCCATTCCGGGCCAGATGGGCAGTCCCTTGGCCGCGGTCGACGGCTACTACGGGCATCAGATCGACCCTGGTAGCCCGGACTCGTACTGGAACATCAACTGGGACAAGTCCGACTGCGGGTACGGCGTCGGACAGGTCACCGACGGCATGCGCCTGGCCGGGCACGAGAAGCCCGGAGAGACGGGCCTTTCGCCCACTCTGCAGAAGGCCGTCGCCATCGACTACGCGACCAACATCGCCGCCTCGTTGAAGATCCTGGCCGACAAGTGGAACGAAGTGCACACGGCTGGCCAGAAAATCACCGTAAACAACGACGACCCCGCCTACGTGGAGAACTGGTTCACCGCGGTCTGGAACTACAACCTCGGCTTCAACCCGCCCTCCGATTCCTCGCAGCACGGCGGGCACTGGGGGCTTGGCTGGTACAACAACCCGGCTAACCCCATCTACAAGAACAGCTGGGGCCACCCCTTCATGGACACCGATGTGGACGGCACCGATGCCAACCATGACGCCGCCCACCCCCAGGACTGGCCGTATGAAGAGAAGGTGATGGGCTGGGCTGCCTGGTCCATCGACACGGGCTATTCCTACGCCACGTCCGGCCGCCAGGACTGGCCCAACGAGTCCGGCTTCTCTTCGGCCGGCTTCCGGCCGGCCTGGTGGAACACCACGGCCGTGCGCAGCCAGGTCTCACCGCCGCTGACCGCTTTCTGCAACAGCGACAACAACTGTGACCCCGCCACTCCGCCCAACTGCGGCACCGAGGAGTGCTATACGCAGTTCTGGTTCAACAAACCCAACACCGCGTGGAAGACGAACTGTGCCACCGAGTGCGGTCACGAGCTGATCAAGTACCAGACGCTGATCCCGGAGCCAGGGCGTGGATACCGCCTCAAGAACGGTACGCCCCTGTGTTCCGGTGAGCCGACGGGTGCACATGTGGTCGCCTCGGTTCCCAATGGAACCGAGACATGGAGCGATTGCGGACAGGCAATTTCCTCCGGCAGTTTCCAGTTCACTTTCTATCCGAGTACCACGGGCCTCCACTATGAGGCGAAAGCCGATCTGCACCAGGTCGGCGGCGGCTTCGGCGGTCACTTCTGGTACACCCACACTCGTAACGAGAGTCATCTCGGCGGCCCGGGCGGGCTGATGGACATCGACGGCACCTGGACGCTCGGCGAGCAAATGGACCTGGCCCAGGTGTGGGTGCACGTGCCGGACACCGGGGCACAGACCACACGGGCGCATTACGTCGTCAACGGCGCTTCCGGCGGCCCCTACAGCCGGTACGTCAATCAGAACGCCAACAGCGGCAAGTGGGTGTCGTTGGGCGCCTACAAGTTCACCGGCACCCCCAGTGTCAGTCTGTCGAACTACACGCCCGACGGAAGTGCCGACAAGGACATCGCCTTCGGCGCCGTCGCCTTTCAGCCTGTCACCGGCACGTTCGTCCGTCGTACCCTGACCGCAGCTGCGATCTTCGACCCGAACCAGGAGCTCAACCAGAATTTCCCGGTGTCCACCGAGTTCGACACCCCCCTGCGATCGATGAAGTCGCTGTACGAGTGGGCCCTGGGGCTCGCCGCGGGAGGCCATCTGTGGGACAACGACGACCCGTCAGTACGCACAGAAGGGCTCACCTCCTGGAATCCCTGCACGGATCGGGTGGACGAGAACTGCACCGGCCGGCAGACCTACGACGCGGCCAATCAGTGGGCTGAGGACATCAAGGCCGGCGGCTATACGCCGAACGCCGACGGCTCGGCACCTTCCATGTCGATTCCGGTATGGATGGGCATGTCAAACCTGCGGCCCGACCCGTCGCTTCCCGCGAGCGAAGCGTACAAGAGCGACAACAGCTATAAGATCAAGAGCGACATCGTCGTCACGTTCGTCACCGACGGCAGCGGAAAGATCATCCCGGGCAGTGAAGGTGCGAACTACACGGCTCGTGTGGGCAACGCCCATCTCCCCTACTTCGTGACCAGCATCATGAAGGGAATCGAAGCCGACTACGGCATCCCGAAGCCGTACATCGACTACACCACCCAGGACGCCCTTGAGTACGGCAACGTCCTCACCTCTCACCCGTATACGGACGGAGACACGCCCGGACAGGCATTTTTCCCGCACTTCCGAGACGCACACCTGAACACAGATCACACGTGCGTGGATGTCCGGGCTGTCGGCGGCGGTGTACACGGCTACCGGGCCATGGTCGGCAACAACTACATCAACGACAATGTCAAGGCCTGGGTCGACAAGATCAACTCCAGTCCTGACACCAACTACGCCGTGCGTAAGTTCGCAGGAGACATCTACTCGATGTTCTTCAAGAATTCCGGCGACTGGAACAACAACATGTGGGGCACCATGATCGGCAACGCCCCGCCGATCTGGCAGGACATCGCAGCCGCGTTCTGCGCTGACGGCACCGTCAAGCCGAACCACCTTCAGGACGACCGGGACGCCACTCCCACCAACGGCATCGTCTATCAGAGCTACATGCCGGACCTCTATCTGTACGTTGACGATAGAATGACCGATAACCTCGGTCATCCCTCGAACGCCAGAATCAGGGGCGGAGACTGGAGAGACTTCTCGAACCTTCCCATACCTGGCGAATCAGGCAACGCCTACGGCTCCTGCGACGCTTCAGGGCGAGGAAGCGGAGGGAACCCCTGGGGTGTGCAACCGCCGGTTCCCCTCTATGGTGACGGCCCCGGCAACCGCCCCACAAGCGTCATTCACTGCGACGACTCGGGCACGAAGTTCACTGATAACCTGACGCCCTGACGTCGGATCATTCAATACCCGAGGGTCGTTTCCAACAGGATTCGGCCCTCGGGTCACAGCATGGAGAGACTGAATGGGATCAGGGTTCACATTCATATTCATCCCGCTCTTCTTCTACATAACACTAGCCGTGCTGCTGTGCGTAAAAATAGCGAACAACAACTCCTGGAAGATGGGATTACTGTTCGCCACATGCCTCATCTTCCTGCCCGCCGGCGTCCTCACTCTCGCCGGCATGTACGAAGCCGGCGCTCTATAGCGGGGGATCGAGTCGATGAAGTTCGTCATCATCACCCTGACCGTCGCGTTCCTGTGCACGGCATATTTATGGCCGATCGTCCCACTGATCATCTATCCGCTGAACCGGCGACGCGGATTTCTGGCAGCCCTCTACTGTTGCGCCGTGGGTGTCTTTTTTGGGATCGGTCCGCACTACTCGCATTTCAACATCGGGGCGTTCTACGAAGCGGCCGTATTCACTTCGGCCGCCCGATTGATCGCCGAATCCGCGGGATTGCTGGAGAAGCCTCGCCGAGCGTGGCTGAAGAGGCACCCGAGATCGGCGGAGTCGTAGGGCGAACGCGGACGCACCGGGAAGACCCCGGTGCGCGGCGCGTTCTCGGAGGGCCCGACCGTCCCGGGGTGCCTCACCGGGCTCCGGGGCGGGACGAGGGGAAGGCGTGCTTGCGGGCGGCGATGACGACGACCAGCACCGGGGCCATGAGTGCGAGGACGCTCCAGGGGAAGGACTCGGGGCCCAGCGCGTCCAGCAGGATGCCGCCCGCCGCGCCGCCGCCGGCCATGGACGAGTTCCAGGTGGTGACCAGCAGGGCCTGCCCCCGGTCGCCGCCCGCGTCGGTGACCGCGGTCTGCAGCAGGGTGGTGACGCCTCCCCAGCCCAGGCCCCACAGCACCATGGCCGCGTAGACCACGACCACATGGTCGGCCAGCACACCCAGCAGGACGGCGGCGACCAGGAAGAGCGCGCTGCTGACGACGGTCAGCCCGCGCAGTCGGCGGTCGACCAGGGCGCCGGTGATCCAGATGCTCACCACGGACGCGATGCCGAAGACGAGCAGCACGTTGTCGCGGGAGCCGCCCATGTGGTGCGCGTCGAGGAAGGCGGCGATGTAGGTGTAGAGGATGTTGTGGGCCAGTACGTAGGCCGCGACCACGAACAGGACGGCCACCACGCCCGGGAGGGACAGCGCCTTCAGGACGGGCTCGCGGACTCCGGGCCGCCGCCCCGGGGCGTCCGGGACCGACACCGCGATCCAGCCCAGCAGCGCCGCGGAGACCACCGCCACGAGGCCGAAGGCCAGGCGCCAGCCGAAGAGCCCGCCGATGAAGGTGCCGAGCGGGATGCCCAGCGACAGGGCGAGCGGGACGCCCGCCATGGTGATGGCGATGGCCCTGCCCCGCAGGTGCGGGGGCGCCAGGCGCCGCGCGTAGCCGACGAGTTCGGCCCAGACCGCGGCCGCGGCGACACCGGCGAGGAGCCGGAACGCCATCGTCAGCGGGTAGTCGGAGGAGAGGGCGGTGACCAGGTTGGCGGTCGCGATCGTCGCCACGGCGAGCAGCAGCAGCCTCTTGCGCCGCCAGGCCGCCGTGGCGAGGGACAGGGGGATGGCCGCGACGCCGGTGGCGATGGCGTAGACCGTCAGCGCCTGACCCGTCGCGGACTCGCTCACCGACAGGCCACGGGCCATCTCGGGGAGCACGCCCGCCGGGAGCGCCTCGGTCAGGATGGCCACGAAGGCCGCCGTGGCCAGAGCCAGCAGGGGGGAAAGGGGAAGCTTCCGATCGTCTGCCGCGGGAGCGGAAGCGCTCGGCAGCTCTGTCTGTGAGGTCGACATGGCGGTATCCTCAAACCCTCACATTGATGTGAATGTCAAGCTCCCGCGAACCGAGGTGCGTCAACATGCGGATCGGTGAACTGTCCGAGCGGACCGGAACCCCTCGTCGGCTGCTGCGCTACTACGAGGAGCAGGGCCTGCTCGCCGCCGACCGCGCGCCGAACGGCTACCGGGACTATCCCGAAGGCTGTGTGAACCGGGTACTTCAGATCAGGGGGCTTCTCGACTCCGGCCTGCCGACGCGGATCATCAAGCAGATCCTGCCGTGCATCAACGACCCCCGGGCCATCCATGTCTCGGACGCGACACCGGAGACGATCGCCACCCTGGAGACCGAGCGGCAGCGCATGACCGACCGGATCGAGTGCCTGCTGCGCAGCCGGGAGGCGATCTCCCACTACGTCGAGGCCGTGCGGGCGAACCAGACGCGGGACGCGGCAGCGGTTTGCCACGGCGACGCCCGTCAAGAGGCGGTATCCGGGCGGCGATGATCCGGCGCGTAAACGACCAAGTGTCGTTAAATCGCCACCCTGAGTGATGGTTCGCGTGCCTACGGTGAACACTACTGGCACGAACACCGAGGAAGCGTCATGGCCACCCCCCACCGGGCCTTACGGACGCCGACCGCGCCCGCTCCCCGTCCGCCCTGTCCTCCCTTCCCCTCGCTCGTCCCCCCACCCGGCGCGGACGAGCCACGGCCCACCGCGGCCGCCGTCCTGGACGAACTCCTCGCCGGCAACGCCCGCTGCACCGGTGGCCTCCCCCGGCAGCCGTACGTCCGTCCCACCGGGCGGCGGCCGTGCGCGGTGGTCATCGGCTGTGTGGACGCGCCCGTACCGCCGGAGCTGGTCCTGGACCAGCCGCTCGGGGAGCTGCTGTGCATCCGTACCGCCGGGCTGGTCCTGGACGAGGCCGTGCTCGGGTCGGTGCAGTACGGCGTGCAGGAACTCGGCGCGCCGCTCGTGCTGGTCCTCGGACACGAGCGGTGCGCCGCGGTGGCCGCCACGCTGGAGCGGCTGCGCACCGGGGCACCGGTGCCGGGCCATCTGGAGCTGCTGGTGGAGGAGATCGCCCCCGCCGCCCGCCGCACCCGGAACCGGCCCGGCGACTGGGCGGAGCACACTCTGCGGGCCCAGACCACCTGGGTACGGGACGCGATCCGGGCCGACCCCGCGTTCGGGGCGGCCCGGGTGGTGGCCGCACGGGTGGGCGCGGGCTCGGGGCTGGTGTCGCTGCTGCCCTGAGGCCACTCCGAGCCCTCCCTGAGTCCGCCCTGAGGGGTTCGCACCACCTCAAGAGGGGGGCTTTCCCCAGTGCGGTGGGGGCCCGGCGTTTTCTAGGGTGAGGGCATGAGCGCACGTGACCCGCAGGACGTCGGACTCAAGGGCGACGCCGAGCTGCGGAAGGACCTCGACGCGACCGTCCGGGCCCGCCGGGACCTGGGGGACGACTATGACTCCGCCCTGATCGAATCCTTCCTGGAGAAGGTCGAGCAGCGGCTCGACGGCGCGGTGGACCGGCGAGTGCGGCGGCAGGTGGCCGAGCAGCAGATGGCCGCTGCGCGCGGCACCGCCGGGCGCCGGAACCCGGTGGACTCCTGGGGCGAGCGGTACGGCTTCGCCCTGCTCACCCTGGTCCTCGCCGTCCCGCTGTCCGCGATCGCCGGTGCCCTCGCCGGACTCGCCGGAATGGTGGCCACCTGGATCGGGATCGTCGGGGTCAACGCGACCCAGGCGATACGCCAGCACCCCGAACTGCTGTCGGGGCGGCGCCGCTCCGGCGGTGACGACTGAGGTCCCGGGCCGCGGGAGAGATTCGCGCGGGGACCGCCGCACCCCCGTTGCCGGGGGGCGGGACGACGGCGGTCCCCGCGGGGGATGCGGGCCGGGTCAGGGCCGGGCCGCGCATCCTTGGCGTCCATGGAGGTCCGGGAGCCGCTCCGGAAGTCCGTGACGCCGACACCCCCTAATCTGCCGGACGCGTGTTAAGAGGGTGCTGCGTGCACGTGACACCCTCGTACCACTTGCGCGGCGATTCGAACGGCCCCGGTCACCACGAGTTCGCCGAGGTCAGGGGCGCGCGGGCGAGTCGGCCGAGGCTGCCGCCCCTCAGATCGGCAGGTCCCAGCCGGGGCCGTCCTCGGTGGCGAGCCAGACCCGCTGACCGGCAGCCGAGACGGTGATTCCGAATCCCTCCTGACGAGGTTCACCGGCGGCCTGCCAGAGCCGTATGGCCTGCTCGACCCGGTCCCACAGCCGGACGGGCCCGCGCTGTACGACGGTCCACCCGCCGTCGGGACCAGGGGCCGTCCGGGCCTGTGAACCGGTGGACACGTCCCAGAGGATCTGCTCCGGTCCCGCTCCCATGCGTTCGGCCGAGGGCGCCGCGAGCTGTGCGACCCAGCCGCCGGTCCAGTCGTCGCGCTTCGTGGGGTCGATCCGGCTCGGGCGCTCGTCCCCCGGCGACAGGACCAGCGTCGGACGGGGCGGCCGGTCGTGCGGCCGGGCGATCATGAAGCTGGTGCAGCCGGGCAGGAACCGGCCCGTGGCCTCCCCGGGGCCGGTCACGTCCAGCAGTGCGAGGGCGTTGGCGTAACTCCATCCGGACAACGTGACCAGGATCTTTCCACCGGGCTTCACCTGGTGCAGCCACGACAGCGGGATGTACCGGACCGCACACGTGGCGATCAGCCGGTCGTACCGGCCCCCGTTCGGATCGCCGCGCAGCCCGTCACCGATGATCAGCCGGGGCGCGAAGCCGGCCGCCTTGAGAGCGGCGGCAGCGGCCCCGCCGACCACCGGGTCGTACTCGACGCTGGTGAGGTCGGCGTCCCCGAGCCGGTGTGCTCCGAGGGCGGTCGAGTAACCGGTTCCAGTGCCGATCTCCAGCACCCGGTGACCGGTCTCGGCGCCGAGTCGCCGCCACATGCGCAACACCAGCGAAGGCAAGGTGGACGACGATGACGGGGAACCTGTCACGGCTCCCTCGGTCATGTCGTCGGGCCTGATGCGACCGTCCAGCTGGGTGATCAGCGTCTCGTCGGAGTAGACCCCCTCCAGCCATCCGGGCTCGCCCTCTCGCACGGGGCGGTAGCCGGTGGGGACGGTGCCCGCGACCGGCCTGAAGTAGGACCTCGTGAACAGCTCGCGGGGAACCGTTTGTACGGCGCTTCGCCACTCGGGTTCCACGGACGGAGCGTCCTCGATGAGCCTGGCCGCCAGGGCGGCGCGGAGCTGACTCGCTGTGCTCATGTGTCGGGACCTTTCTCCAGCTGGTCGGCGAGGGCATGGGCGATCGCCGTGGTGGTCTCCGCGGGCTGCCACGCCCACTGGCCGTTCGGTCGGAGTTCGGTGAAGTAGGCGGCGACCGGTGTCCACGTCATCAGATCCTGCCGGTGACGCCGGTCGAGGTCGGGGCTGTCGGTCCGGACGCCGAGCAGTCGGCCGCCCACGACGGTCACCCGCGCATCTCGGCTTCGTGCACCTTCCGGACCCACACGCCGTGTGGCTGGCCGTCCACGCGGTAGGGCGTGTTTCACACCGGCTTGTAGACCACGCCGCCGGGTTGGCGGGTGGCGAACATCCTGGCCTCGTCAGGGTCGTTGGTGTTCACCGCGGTGGGCACCAGGAACCCACAGCGCCTGTTGAGCCGCGAACCGGCGGTCCTGGTCGCCCAATCCCTGCGGTCCCTCGTAAGGCGAGGGCCCCCGCACCCATACGGACCGGACCTGGCAGGTGTCGAGTTCCCTGCTTGCCGTGCACAGGGTGCCCCGCTGACCGCTCGTACGGTACGTCAGCAAGGGGTCGGTCAGCACCGGTACCGGCCTGTTGTCACCCGTCAGTCGGAACTCTCGTCCTGGTCGTACGACTCGGTGCTGTCCACGTCAGTCGCACCGCCCGGTCCGGAGCCGTCACCGGGGGTGGTCGTGGTGGGCGGTGTCTGTGTCATCGGTGCTGCGTCTCCGTTTCCTGGCTCACAGGGTGAGTCGGTCGGCGGCTTCCTGGATGGCCGGGTCCTCGGGGTCGGCGTACTGCCAGTCGCACCGGCCGGGGTGTCCCGTGAAGAGGGTGCAGCCCGGGGCCAGCGGGTTCGGCCTGTTCATGCAGCACGCGATGTCCTCGAACCACTGCTCGGCCGCCCCGTCGCGCCAGCACACGAAGACATCGGAGTCCGGGGCTGCGCTCGCGCCGGTGCGGAGGAATGCCGCGTGATGGTCGTGCGGAACGTCTTCGAGCAGGCACCGCAGCGAGCGGGACGCCGCCCAGTCGATGTCCGCTCGCGGGGACGGGATCTGCGTCGCGAGAGCGAGGACGGCGTCGTCCAGGGCGGTCGTGGCCTTGCATCGGAACATCGTGGGCTCCCGGGCGCGGTTGCGGTGAAGGTCGGTCAGGTGGCGGGACGCCGGTCCCACCGCTGGTTGCACTGGTGGATGTAGGTCCGTACGAACGCGCAGCAGTCCTCGCAGGCGTAGGCCGGCGCGCGCTGTCCGTCGTGCTCGACCGGACCGATCCAGAGGACGTACTTGGTGTGGCGGCACAGGAGGCAGAAGCCTCGTGTCAAAGGCCGGGCCCTCATGGGCGGTTGCTGTTGCGGTGCCTCGGGCATCGGCACGGCGGCCAAGCGCTGGAGAACTCGGGCCGCTTGAGGGGGGTCACCTCGTGCTCCTTCCGCACCACGTGCCGGTTCCCCTGGCGGTCCAGCCGGTACACCGCGAGGGTCATCGTCAAACCTTGATCACCCTGGCCCTGACGCCGGCCTCGACCGTCAGAATCAGCTCCTCCACGTGGTCCAGCCCCAGGCCGTTGCGGAAGGCCAGGCGCGGTCCCCACGCCGTCTGGATGACGTCCACGTCGACCAGCCAACCGGCCTCGCTGAAGGCGCATTTCAGCCTCGCCAGCACGTCCTCCGGGCTCAGCCCGCACTCCCCGGATCTCACCGGAGCGCCCATCGGCAACTCGGAGGGGTACCGCTGCCGCAGCACCAGTCCGTCGAGCAGCAGGCAGAGCAGGGCACGTCCCTGCCGTACGTTGCAGTCACCCAGTCGGATGACGAAATCCCGGCCATCGTTCGGGGCCAACCTTGCGTGGAACTGGGGGAGTTTGATGGCCGCGTCGTTCAAAACCGCAGCCAGAGAGTTGGTGATCTCCGCGACCTCGATGGCCATGCTGGTGTGGGGGTGCATCGCCCAGCCTTTCTCAACCACTCCTCTGTGTAGCGGAGTCGCTACCGAGCGCCTTCAGCGTGACCTAGAGTCAGAAACCCTTCAATGGGCCAGATCGGAAGGAGGGGTTGCGACGACATGGTCAATCGCAGGGAGTTGGACCCGGAGGCCAGCCCCGCAGCAGCGTTCGGCGCGCGTATGCGCAGGCTGCGCGAGGAGCAAAGGTGGACTCAGGAGGAGCTGGCCGAGAAGCTGGGGTATTCCAGCCAGCACGTATCGGCTGTTGAAACTGCACGCAAGCCGCCAACTCTGCGGTTTTCGAGGAAGCTTGACCAGGTGTTCGGCCTCGCCAGCTCAACCGACACGTTGGAGCGGGACTGGCGCCAGTTACGGCACAGTGCGCTGCTGGAGGGGTTCCCCGAGTACGTCAAGTACGAGGGCCAGGCAGCAGAGATCCGGCTGTTTCAGATCGGGCTGATCCCCGGACTGCTACAGACACCGGAGTACGCCCGGGCGGTTGCTGAGGGCGATGTGCGGCGTGGGGCCATCACGCCGGAACAAGCCGATGAACGCGTCGCGTTCTTGGCGACTCGGCAAGCAGCGCTGGTGCGCACCCGGTCGCCCATGGTGATGGTGGTGATGGACGAGAGCTGCCTTCGTCACACAGTCGGCGGCACGGAGGTCATGGATCGGCAGCTCCAGCGGCTTGCCGAAGCCTCCTCTCTCCCGAACTGGGTCATCCATGTGTCACCTTTCGGGATAGGAGCACGGCGATCGTTCGACCTGCCGATGTACCTGCTGACGATGCCGAACATGTCCGTGGTCGCGTACGCGGAATCCCAGCTGCGAGGGCACGTGGAGCGCGAAACGGCAGCCGTATTGCCGCTGTTGACGGCCTACCATCAGTTGCAGGCCGAAGCTTTGCCCCAGGCGGCATCGGTGGCCATGATCCATGAGGTACGAAAGGGCACCCCGTGACGACCGACTCCCCCCGCTGGTTCACCTCCTCCTACAGCAGCAACGGCGGCGCCTGCGTCGAGGTCGCCACCAACGTCCACGGCACCATCCCCGTCCGCGACACCAAGGACCGCGACGCCGGAACCCTCACCTTCCGCACCGACTCCTGGTCCGCGTTCGTCCAGTTCGCCTCCCAGAAGGACACCCCGTGACGGACTCCCCTCGCTGGTTCACGTCCTCCTACAGCGACAACGGCGGCAACTGCGTGGAAGTCGCCACCAACGTCCACGGCATGGTGCCCGTCCGTGACACCAAGGACCGCAACGCCGGTACTCTCACTTTTGGCACCAGTTCTTGGTCTGCGTTCGTCCAGTTCGCCTCTCGAAAGGCATCCTCGTGACGACCAACTCCCCCTGCTGGTTCACCTCCTCGCACAGCAGCAACGGCGGCGACTGCGTCGAGGTCGCCACCAACGTCCACGGCACCGTCCCCGTACGCGACACCAAGGACCACGACGCCGGCACCCTCACCTTCAGCCCCAACTCCTGGTCCGCGTTCGTCCAGTTCGCCTCCCAGAAGGACACCCCGTGACGGACTCCCCCCGCTGGTTCACGTCCTCCCACAGCGACAACGGCGGCGCCTGCATCGAGGTCGCCACCAACATCCCCGGCACCGTCCCCGTACGCGACACCAAGGACCACGACGCCGGAACCCTCACCTTCGGCACGGCCCCCTGGTCCGCGTTCGTCCGGTTCGCCTCCCAGAAGGACACCCCGTGACGGACTCCCCGCACTGGTGCACGTCCTCGCACAGCAACAACGGCGGCGACTGCGTCGAGATCGCCACCAACGTCCACGGCACCGTCCCTGTCCGCGACACCAAGGACCGCGACGCCGGAACCCTCACCTTCCGTACCGACTCCTGGTCCGCGTTCGTCCAGTTCGCCTCCCAGAAGGACACCCCGTGACGGACTCCCCCCGCTGGTTCACGTCCTCCTACAGCAGCAACGGCGGCAACTGCGTGGAAGTCGCCACCAACGTCCACGGCATGGTGCCCGTCCGTGACACCAAGGACCGCAACGCCGGTACTCTCACTTTTGGCACCAGTTCTTGGTCCGCATTCGTCCAGTTCGCCTCTCGAAAGGCATCCTCGTGACGACCAACTCCCCCCACTGGTTCACCTCCTCGCACAGCAACAACGGCGGCGCCTGCGTCGAGGTCGCCACCAACGTCCACGGCACCGTCCCTGTCCGCGACACCAAGGACCGCGACGCCGGAACCCTCACCTTCAGCACCAACTCCTGGTCCGCCTTCGTCCAGTTCGCCTCGGACCAGCGCGCCTGACACGCCGCACGCAGGAACGGGCCCCTCCGAACGAGTTGGAGGGGCCCGTTCCCGTACGTGGCCGGGCGGCGGCGTGCTGTCCCTGCGAGACGGCGTATCCGAAGGGGCTCCCGCCCGTTAGAGGAGCGCAGGTATGGAGGCGAGGCGCATTGACGAGTTCACACGTAAGCACAGCGGCTGTGCGTGAGTGGTGGTTCACCCTGTACCCCGAGGTGCGGCCCACTGCCGAGCAGTCCGACCGGTTCTGCAACTCTGACGTGCTCGCCAGCGGCGAGATCGGATGGGAGCAGGACCCGAACGGCGTGTCCTTCCCCTGCACGGTGGCAGCGCCATGCCTGGAGGACGCCGTGACGTGGGCCGCGCGGCGGCTCCGTCAGGAGACCGGGGTGCAGATCGCGCGCGTCGAGATCGAGATGAAGATGTTCGGCTGACACCCCGCGCGCGGACACGGGCCCCCTCCCACCCGGGAGGGGGCCCGTGTCGTCGGGACTACTTGCCGCCGCCCTTGGCCAGGAAGGACAGCAGGTCCTGGCGGCTGATGACACCCGTGGGCTTGCCCTCGACGAGGACGATCGCCGCGTCCGCCGTACCGAGCACCTGCATCAGGTCGCCGACCGGCTCGCCGGAGCCGACCTGCGGCAGTGGAGCGGACATGTGCTTCTCCAGCGGGTCCGACAGGGACGCGCGCTGGGAGAACAGCGCGTCGAGCAGCTCGCGCTCCACCACCGAGCCGACGACCTCCGCGGCCATCACGTCGGGGTGGCCCGCGCCCGGCTTGACCACGGGCATCTGCGAGACGCCGTACTCGCGCAGCACCTCGATGGCCTCTCCGACGGTCTCCTCCGGGTGCATGTGCACCAGGGAGGGGATGGTCGCGCCGGCCTTGTCCTTCAGGACGGCGGCGACGCGGGCGCTCGGGCCCTCGTCCTCCAGGAAGCCGTAGTCGGCCATCCACTCGTCGTTGAAGATCTTCGAGAGGTAGCCGCGGCCGCTGTCCGGGAGCAGGACCACGACGACGTCGTCCGGGCCGAGCCGCTCGGCGACGCGCAGCGCGGCGACCACGGCCATGCCGCAGGAGCCGCCCACCAGCAGGCCCTCCTCCTTGGCGAGGCGGCGGGTCATCTGGAAGGCGTCCTTGTCGGACACGGCCACGATCTCGTCGGCGACGGTGCGGTCGTAGGCGGTCGGCCAGAAGTCCTCACCGACGCCCTCGATCAGGTACGGGCGCCCGGAGCCGCCCGAGTAGACGGAACCCTCCGGGTCGGCGCCGATGACCTGGACCTTGCCGTCGCTGGCGTCCTTCAGATAGCGGCCGGTGCCGGAGATGGTGCCGCCGGTGCCGACGCCCGCCACGAAGTGGGTGATCCTGCCCTCGGTCTGGTCCCACAGCTCCGGGCCGGTGGAGTGGTAGTGCGAGAGCGGGTTGTTCGGGTTGGAGTACTGGTCGGGCTTCCAGGCGCCGGGGGTCTCGCGCACCAGGCGGTCGGAGACGTTGTAGTACGAGTCCGGGTGCTCGGGGTCCACGGCGGTCGGGCAGACCACGACCTCGGCGCCGTAGGCACGCAGCACGTTGATCTTGTCCGTGCTCACCTTGTCAGGGCAGACGAAAATGCACTTGTAGCCCTTCTGCTGGGCCACGATCGCCAGACCCACGCCGGTGTTGCCGCTGGTGGGCTCCACGATGGTGCCGCCGGGCTTCAGCTCCCCGCTCTCCTCGGCGGCCTCGATCATGCGCAGGGCGATGCGGTCCTTCACGGAACCGCCCGGGTTGAAGTACTCCACCTTGGCCAGGACGGTCGCCTGGATGCCCTTGGTCACGTTGTTGAGCTTCACCAGCGGGGTGTCGCCGACGAGGCTGATCATCGAGTCGTGGAATCGCACCGTTGTCTCCGGTCGCTGCAAAAAAAGTGGTCGTAGTGGTGCCGTCAGCCTACGGCCCCCGGCCCGGCTCGGGCGGTCGTTCACTCCCCGTGGAGATTGACGCACGCCCTGTACGGGGCAAGGAGTGGGTGTACGGCTACGGAGGAGGTGGCGGCGACGCATGACGAACATGTCGAGGGCGCGGGTGGCCCGGCGGATCGCGGCCGGGGCGGCGTACGGCGGGGGCGGGGCCGGGCTGGTCGGAGCGGCCGCGGTCGGACTGCTGCTCGCGGAGGTGCGGCTGGCCCGGCGCCATGTGGGCAACGGCACCGGCGAGCGGGTACCGGGCGCGGAGGGGACGTACGGCCGGGTGTACGACGTGCCCGGTGAGCCGCCCCTGCGCCTGGTGATGCTCGGCGACTCCACAGCCGCGGGGCAGGGCGTGCACCGGTCGGGGCAGACCCCCGGCGCCCTGCTGGCCTCCGGGCTCGCGGCGGTCGCGGAACGCCCGGTCCAGCTGCGGAACGTGGCGCTGACCGGGGCGCAGTCCGACGATCTGGACCGCCAGGTGGCGCTGGTGCTGTCGGCCGGGCCGCCCGCGCCGGACGTCTGCGTGATCATGATCGGCGCGAACGATGTGACGCACCGGATGCCGCCGACGCGTTCGGTGCGGCATCTGTCGGCGGCGGTACGGCGGCTGCGCACGGCCGGCGCGGAGGTGGTGGTCGGCACCTGCCCCGACCTCGGCACCATCGAGCCGGTGCAGCAGCCGCTGCGCTGGCTGGCGCGGCGGGCCTCGCGGCAGCTGGCGGCGGCGCAGACGATCGGGGTGGTGGAGCAGGGCGGGCGCACGGTCTCGCTGGGCGATCTGCTGGGCCCGGAGTTCGCGGCCAATCCCCGGGAGCTGTTCGGCCCCGACAACTACCACCCGTCGGCCGAGGGCTACGCCACGGCGGCGATGGCCGTGCTGCCCACGGTGTGCGCGGCGCTGGGGCTGTGGCCGGCGGAGGAGGACCGGCCGGACCTGACTCGGCGCGAGGGGTTCCTGCCGGTGGCCCGGGCGGCGGCCGAGGCGGCGGCGGAGGCCGGTACGGAGGTCACGGCCGCGATGCCGACGGGGCCGCGCGGCCCCTGGGCGCTGCTCAAGCGGCGCCATCGCCGCCGTGTCCCCGAGCCCGAGACGACGGCGCCGTCCCCCTGACGGCAGCGGCCGGGACCGCCGATGACCCCGCCGACCAAGCAAGCGCTTAGAAACTGCGGTCAGAGTCACACTCCGACACCGATGACCTGTCAACTACGGGCGGGTAACTTCCAGACCGGCCCTGCACAACACCCCGTTCATCTGGAGCCCCGATGCCCGAAGCCGTGATCGTCTCGACCGCCCGCTCCCCCATCGGCCGCGCCGGCAAGGGGTCGCTCAAGGATCTGCGCGCCGACGACCTCGCCGCCACGATCATCCAGGCCGCGCTCGCCAAGGTGCCCGAGCTGGACCCGAGGGACATCGACGACCTGATGCTCGGCTGCGGTCTGCCCGGCGGCGAGCAGGGCAACAACCTCGGCCGGATCATCGCCGTACAGATGGGCATGGACCACCTGCCCGGCTGCACCATCACCCGCTACTGCTCCTCCTCGCTCCAGACCTCCCGGATGGCCCTGCACGCCATCAAGGCGGGCGAGGGCGACGTCTTCATCTCCGCCGGTGTCGAGACCGTCTCGCGCTTCGCCAAGGGCAGCTCCGACAGCTACCCGGACACCCGCAACCCGCTGTTCGCCGAGGCCGAGGCCCGTACCGCGGCCGTCGCGCAGCAGGAGGGCACCACCTGGCACGACCCGCGCGAGGACGGGCTGATCCCGGACGCGTACATCGCGATGGGCCAGACCGCCGAGAACCTGGCCCGCTGGAAGGGCATCACCCGCCAGGACATGGACGAGTTCGGCGTGCGCTCGCAGAACCTCGCCGAGCAGGCCATCGCGGCGGGCTTCTGGGAGCGCGAGATCACCCCGGTCACGCTGCCCGACGGCACCGTGGTCACCAAGGACGACGGCCCGCGCGCCGGTGTCACCCTGGAGGGCGTCTCCGGCCTGAAGCCGGTCTTCCGCCCCGACGGCCTGGTCACCGCCGGAAACTGCTGCCCGCTCAACGACGGCGCCGCCGCCCTCGTGATCATGAGCGACAGCAAGGCCCGCGAGCTGGGCCTGACCCCGCTCGCCCGCATCGTGTCCACCGGCGTCTCCGCCCTCTCCCCCGAGATCATGGGCCTCGGCCCGGTCGAGGCCAGCAAGCAGGCGCTGCGCCGGGCCGGTCTGAGCACGAACGACATCGACCTGGTCGAGATCAACGAGGCGTTCGCCGCCCAGGTGATCCCCTCCTACCGCGAGCTGGGCTTCGACCTCGACAAGGTGAACGTCAACGGCGGCGCGATCGCCGTCGGCCACCCCTTCGGGATGACCGGCGCCCGGATCACCGGCACGCTGATCAACTCCCTCCAGTGGCACGACAAGCAGTTCGGCCTGGAGACGATGTGCGTCGGCGGCGGCCAGGGCATGGCGATGGTCATCGAGCGCCTCAGCTGACCCGGCCCGCCCGCAGCGGCTGACCAACCGTCCGTAGCGAATCGGGCACCTTACGTCAGGGATCGGCCCAGAACCCGCGAAACCACCGGGTTCTGGGCCTTTCTGTGATCCAATCTCCCCCAGGATGTGACCTATCTCCCCCGACCCGGGCATCGGCGCAGGTCAGCACCGGACGGCACACCACCAGAGGTGACCGCGAGGCCAAAGAACTGTCCGTTTCGTGACGTTACGCACTGACAGCTGGGTAGTCCGCCCTTCAAGCTGATGTAGGAAGTCGGGGGTCGACTTTTGAACCTGGGAGTACGTCAGTGAGCGCCATGCCGATCGCCCTGCTGCTCACCACGGCCGCCACGGGCGCCGTGGGCGTCGCCGTCCTGCGCACCGTGCTGAAGCTGCGCCGTCAGCTCACGGAGCTTCAGGCACAGCTCGCGGAGAACCAGTCCGCGACGACGCACGCGCTGCTGCCGCACGCCCGCACGCACGCCGACACCGAGCGGATACGCGCGGCCGTGGCCGAGGCGCTCGCCGAGGAGCGGGAGCGGGAACTCGCCGAGGCGCGTGCCTTCTGGGCCGCGCAGGAGGCCCGGGACGCCTCCGACGCGCCCTCCGTGCTCGGCCTGCCCGACCATGACCCCTTCCTGCCGCGGCAGTCCGACTTCGCGGGCCTGGAGCCGGTGGCGGAGTCCGCCGCCGACGCCGACGAGTTCGCCGGGGAGTCCCCGGAGCTGGCCGCGGCCCGCCGACGGCACCCCTCCCACCCGGACTTCGTCCCGGCCCAGTCGGCCGCGGGCGACCACGAGCGCACGGCCACCACGCTGGAGCACCTCGCCGACGAGCGGGTGGAGCTGTCCGATGTGCGCCCCGGTCCGCTGGGCACCCTCGACGTCTATGTCTTCGCCGACGGCACCACGCTGTGCATGACGCCGGGTCACCGGGAGACGGCCGAGCGCCTCGCGCGGGCCGTGGAGGCGGGCGACGCCCCCTATCTGCTGGGCGGTTCGGGCGTCTCCGGGGCCTACACGCTCACCTTCGCCTGCGGCGAGGACATGATCTACATTCTCGCGGACCGCGTCATCGCGTCCCTGTAGCGGGACGACGGCGCCGGTGCACGGCACCGGCTCAGGGCGCCTCGGCCCCCGACCCCGTTCAGAGAACTTGTTCCGGACCCGGGCGGCGCGCTCAGACCCCCGCCCGCTCCCGCGCCTCCTCGACCAGCCGCACCGCTTCGCCGACCTCGTCGTCGCTCCTCAGCACCAGCGCCAAGTCGTGCGCGGCCACCAGGATCTGGTCCGCCACCGCGAACATCCCCGCGTCCGGCATCTCCCGCGGCTCGGTGCCCGGTTCCTCCACCGCCTGTGCCCGGCGGGCCAGCTCCCGGGCCAGTTCCAGCGCGGCCCCGGCGGCGCTGCGCTGGAGCCTGCTCTGCGGCGCGGCACGCAGCCGGTCGGCGAAGTGATCCACTGCTTGGGTCAGGGGTGTCGTATCAACCACGCGCCGAGCGTAACGCGCCGCACTGTTGCCAAGAGGCGAACCCTCGGGCACGGTGACGTGAAGGACCGGCCCACATCCCCTTTGCGCCCGGAGGTGCCGATGTCCCAAGTCTTCTCCGAGGAGACCCATCGCAACATGCTCGCCCGCATCCCGCACTGCACCGGTCGTGAGGTCTCCGACTGGCTGCGCACCGTCGAAGAAGGCCCCGCCCTGTTCCGCTTCGAGGAGAAGGTCACCTGGCTGAGGCACGAGTACGACCTCGCGTACGGCCACGCGAAGGCCATCGTGCACGAGTACGACCTGCGCAGGGCGGCCCGCAAGCTGCTCTGAGGCACCCGCCCCCGGACGGCGAAGGGCCCCGGACGGGAAGCCCGGGGCCCTTGGCCGAACTGCGCGCCGTACGCGCGCTAGTCGTTGTTGGTGAAGATCGCCACCAGGCGCAGCATCTCCAGGTAGATCCACACCAGGGTGACGGTGAGACCGAACGCGGCGAGCCAGGACTCGTTGCGCGGCGCGCCGTAGGCGATGCCGTCCTGGATCTGCTTGAAGTCGAGCGTCAGGAAGAACGCGCCGAGCAGGATCGCGATGATGCCGACGACCGCGCCGAGCGGGCCGAAGCTGCGCAGCCCGCCGTCCTCGGCGACGCCGAACACGACCAGCAGCAGATTGACCACCATGACGGCCATGAAGGCCATCGCGATGGCGAGACCGATACGGGCGTAGCGCGCGGTCACGCGGATCCAGCCGGCCTTGTAGACAAGGAGGGTGGCGCCGGTGACGGCCATGGTGCCGAGCACCGCCTGGAAGGGGGCGCCCTGCCAGCGGCTGTTGTACATCTCGCTGATGACGCCGAGGAAGACGCCCTCGAAGGCCGCGTATCCGAGGATCAGCGCGGGCACCGGGGTGCGCTTGAAGTTCTGGACCATCGCCAGGACGAACGCGATCAGCGCGGAGCCGACGGCCAGGCCGTAGCTCGTGGGCGAGACCGGCAGCAGGGCCCAGGCCAGGACGGCGCCCAGGGCGACCGTACCGAGCGTCAGGGCCGAGCGGACGACGACGTCGTCCATCGTCATCCGGCCGGTGGTGGCCGGGGCCTGCGGCGGGGTGCCGTACTGGACGCCGGGCTGTCCGTAACCGCCCTGCTGTGCGTACGGGTTCTGGCCAGCTTGCGCGTAGGGGTTCTGCGCGTACGGGTTGCCGCCTGCGTACCCGGCCTGCGGTGCGGCGTTGAAGCCGGCGTAGCCGTTGTCGCGGCTGAAGCCCCGTCGCGAGAAGACCGGGTTGCTGCTCCTCATCTCACTCCTCCATGGCTGCCTCGCGCAGCCTTGGCTCAAGCGTAATGGATTGGCAAAGGATCGATCGTGGTACTTGAGGAGGATCTTTCCCCTGCCGTGTCGACCCACACGCTAGCCGCAGGACCCGCTCACGGCCACGCCGGGCGGCACTCCGTGACAAACCCGAGAAGCACCCGCCGGATTCGCGCCTCCTCACGTACGGACACGGGCCGCCCGCCGGGCCGTGTCAAGGACGCCGGACACCTCCGCGAGGGTGGCGCCCGCGGCCAGGGCGTCGCCCAGCGCGGCCCGGAACCATGGGTCCGCGGGGCGCCCCGCCGAGTCGCGCAGCGCGGCGAGAGCCGCGTCGAGCCGGTCCTCGCAGCGCCAGGCCCGCAGCTTGGCCAGGCGCTCGGCCTGGGCGGCCTCGATCACCCCCGAGGGGGACAGGGCCGGCCCGTACGACTCCATGTCCCACCCCGTTCGAGGGAATTGCCCCCCTTGCTGGAGTTCGCCGGGTGATGCCGCGCGCACCGGAATGCGGGACGGGGCGCAGACCGCGGTCAGCAGCGACATCGACGGGGCGTCGTACCCGTCCGCCGCCGGGCCCGGTGACGGACGGAGCAGGACCTTGACGCGGCACCGCCCGCCGCCGCCCCGCTCCTGCGCCACCAGGGCCCACAGGACCACCAGCAGCGCCGCGCCGGGCGGTTCGGCGAGGAGCGTCGCGGTGATCTCGTCCAGCGGCAGGCCGCGCAGCAGGACGCGCATGTCGTCGATCGAGTCGACCGCCCCACCGCAGCGGCCCACGGAACCGCGCACGGCCGGGTCGTCGCTGTCCATGCCCAGGCCCGTGGGCCGGTCGGCGCAGATCAGCAGGTGCCGTGCGCCGCGCTCCACCTGTCGGCGGAGGTGCGCATTGCAGTCACCGGCGGAACCCCGCGCGGGATGCGCGAGGGGGCCCGCGGTCGCTGTCGTCCGGGTCGCGAGGCGCATGGATCAGTAGCGGTAGTGGTCCGGCTTGTACGGACCCTCGACCTCGACACCGATGTACGCCGCCTGCTCCGGGCGCAGCGTCGTCAGCCTGACGCCGAGGGAGTCCAGGTGGAGACGGGCGACCTTCTCGTCCAGGTGCTTGGGCAGCACATACACACCGGTCGGGTACTCGTCGGGCTTGGTGAACAACTCGATCTGGGCCAGCGTCTGGTCCGCGAACGAGTTCGACATCACGAACGACGGATGACCCGTCGCATTGCCCAGGTTCAGCAGACGGCCCTCGGACAGCACGATGATCACCTTGCCGTCCGGGAACGTCCACGTGTGGACCTGCGGCTTGACCTCGTCCTTGACGATCCCCGGGATCCCCGCCAGACCGGCCATGTCGATCTCGTTGTCGAAGTGACCGATGTTCCCCACGATCGCCTGGTGCTTCAT
Organism: Streptomyces sp. LaBMicrA B280; assembly: GCF_049222185.1. Lineage (NCBI taxonomy): Bacteria > Bacillati > Actinomycetota > Actinomycetes > Kitasatosporales > Streptomycetaceae > Streptomyces > Streptomyces sp. LaBMicrA B280. Next base: position 95,784 of record NZ_JBMJCT010000023.1, read on the forward strand.
CCGGGCCATGTCCGAGGCCATGATGATGTCCTTGTTACCCGTCGTGGTGACGAAGATGTCGGCCTTGTCCACGACCTCGTCCAGCGTCGTGACCTGATAGCCGTCCATCGCCGCCTGCAGCGCGCAGATCGGGTCGATCTCCGTGACGATCACCCGGGCACCCTGACCCCGCAGGGACTCCGCGCAGCCCTTGCCCACGTCGCCGTAACCACACACGACGGCGGTCTTGCCGCCGATGAGGACGTCGGTGGCGCGGTTGATGCCGTCCACCAGGGAGTGCCGGCAGCCGTACTTGTTGTCGAACTTCGACTTCGTCACCGCGTCATTGACGTTGATGGCCGGGAAGAGGAGTTCACCGTCGCGCTGCATCTCGTACAGACGGTGCACGCCCGTCGTGGTCTCCTCGGTCACGCCCCTGATGTCGGCGGCCAGGGCGGTCCAGTCGAGGGTGCTGCGTTCGAGCAGGGCGCGGACGACGGCGAGTTCGTCGTTGTCGGCGGGCGGGAGCTGGCCGGTCTTCTGGCGGGCGACGCCCTGGTGGACGAGGAGGGTGGCGTCGCCGCCGTCGTCCAGGATCATGTTCGGACCGCCGGTGGGGCCCTCCGGCCAGGTCAGCGCCTGCTCGGTGCACCACCAGTACTCCTCCAGGGTCTCGCCCTTCCAGGCGAAGACCGGGATGCCCGCGGCGGCGATGGCGGCGGCGGCGTGGTCCTGGGTGGAGAAGATGTTGCAGGAGGCCCAGCGGACCCGGGCGCCGAGGGCGACCAGGGTCTCGATCAGCACCGCGGTCTGCACCGTCATGTGCAGGGAACCGGTCACACGGGCGCCGGCCAGCGGCTGCGCCTCGGCGTACTCCTTGCGGATCGCCATCAGGCCCGGCATCTCGTGCTCGGCGAGAGTGATCTCCTTGCGGCCGAACTCGGCCAGCGAGAGATCGGCGACCTTGAAGTCGGTGGGTTCAGCGGACACTTGCGCTCCTTGAAGTGTGGAGGGCCCGGTGGATGTCCAGGGCCGCCGTCGAGCGGTTGAGGGTGATGTAGTGCAGACCGGGCGCTCCTTCGGTGAGGAGCCGGTCGGCCATGGCGGTGGCGTGGTCGACGCCGATGCGGTGGGCGGCGGCGGGGTCGTCGCGGGCCGCTTCCAGGCGGTGGGCGAGGTCCTCGGGGAAGGCGGCCCCGCTCAGTTCGGCGAACCGCCGGATCTGGCGTACGTCGGTGGCGGGCATGATCTCCGGGATGATCGGTATGTCGCAGCCGGCCGCCGCCGCTCGGTCGCGCAGCCGCAGATAGTCGTCCGCGTGGAAGAACATCTGCGTGATGGCGTAGTCCGCGCCCGCCTTGCACTTGGCCACGAAGTGCCGGATCTCGCTGTCCCAGTCGGGCGAGCGCGGGTGCCGTTCCGGGAAGGCCGCGACACCGATGCGGAAGTCACCCAGTGAGCGGACCAGTTCGACCAGTTGGACGGCGTGGGTGAAGCCGTCCGGGTGCGGCACCCAGGGGCCCCTGGGGTCGCCCGGGGGATCTCCGCGCAGCGCGAGGACGTCGCGGATGCCGGCGGCCGCGTAACTGCCGATGATGTGCCGCAGCTCGGCCACCGAGTGGCCCACGGCGGTGAGATGGGCGACCGAGCGCAATGTCGTCTCGGCCGCGATGCGCCGGGTGACCTCGATCGTACGGTCCCGGGACGAGCCGCCCGCGCCATAGGTGACGGAGACGAAGTCCGGGCGCAGGGACTCGACCCGGCGGATCGTCTGCCACAGGGTGCGCTCACCGGCGGGATTCCTGGGCGGGAAGAACTCGAAGGAGAAGGTGGTCATGAGCGCCGCCCCGCGTTGAAATAGCCCGCCTCGGGGTGGTGGACGACGAGGGCGTCCGTGGACTGCTCGGGGTGGAGCTGGAACTCCTCGGAGAGATGGACGCCGATCCGCTCCGGCTCCAGCAGGGCGGCGATCTTGGCGCGGTCCTCCAGGTCGGGGCAGGCCGGATAGCCGAACGAATAGCGGCAACCCTGGTACTCGGTACGGAACATGCCGGCCATGGACGCCGGGTCGGCAGCGGAGATGCCGAGTTCGGTGCGCACGCGCGCGTGCCAGTACTCGGCGAGGGCTTCGGCCAACTGGACGGACAGGCCGTGCAGTTCGAGGTAGTCGCGGTAGGCGTCGGCCTCGAACAGCTTGGCCGTCTCCTCGCCGACGCGGGAGCCGACGGTGACGACCTGGAAGCCGACGACATCCCGCTCGCCGGACTCCTCCGGGCGGAAGAAGTCGGCCAGGCACAGGCGGCGGCCGCGGCGCTGGCGCGGGAAGGTGAACCGGGTGCGCTCCGCGCCGTGCTCGTCCAGGACGATCAGATCGTCCCCCTTGGAGACGCAGGGGAAGTAGCCGTGGACCACGGCCGCTTCGAGCAGGTTCTCGGTCTGGAGCCGGTCCAGCAGACCACGCAGCCTGGGCCGGCCCTCGGTCTCGATCAGGTCGTTCGTCAGTCCCCACTGCCCCTTGAAGAGGGCGGTCTCGTCCAGCCAGGAGGCGTATTCCTTGAGCTGGATGCCCTTGATGACACGGGTGCCCCAGAACGGCGGGGCCGGTACCGGGTTGTCCGAGGCGACGTCCGAGCGTCCTTCGCCTTCCGGTTCCATGAGGACCGGCTCCCTCCTGGGGACCCGGCGTTGCTTGAGTTCGGGGAGTTTGGCGCCGGGGACGCCGCGTTTGACGCCGATGAGGGCGTCCATGAGGCGCAGGCCCTCGAAGGCGTCGCGGGCGTAGCGGACCTCGCCCTGGTGGCGGCCTCCAGGATCGCGGAGACGGGCTGCTTGATGCCCAGGTTGACCACGTTGTAGCCGTTGTTCGACAGGATGATGTCGACCAGGTTCTTGCCGATGTCGTGGACGTCGCCGCGCACGGTGGCCAGCACGATGGTGCCCTTGCCGTCGGCGTCGGACTTCTCCATGTGGGGTTCGAGGTGGGCGACCGCGGCCTTCATCACCTCGGCGGACTGGAGGACGAACGGCAGCTGCATCTGGCCCGAGCCGAACAGCTCGCCGACGACCTTCATCCCCTCCAGCAGCGTCTCGTTGACGATGTCCAGGGCGGGGCGGTCCTGGAGCGCGGTGTCCAGGTCGGCCTCCAGGCCGTTGCGCTCGCCGTCGATGATCCGCCGCTTGAGCCGCTCCTCCAGCGGCAGCGCGGCCAGCTCCTCGGCCCTGCCCGCCTTCAGCGACTTCGCCGTCGCCCCCTCGAACAGCTGCATCAGCTTCTGGAGGGGGTCGTAGCCCTCGGCGCGCCGGTCGTGGATCAGGTCGAGCGCCGTTCGCACCTCTTCCTCGGTGAAACGCGCGATGGGGAGGATCTTGGAGGCGTGCACGATCGCCGAGTCGAGTCCGGCCTTGACGCACTCGTCCAGGAAGACGCTGTTGAGAAGGATGCGGGCGGCGGGGTTCAGGCCGAAGGAGATGTTCGACAGGCCCAGCGTGGTCTGCACGTCCGGGTGGCGCTTCTTCAGTTCGCGGATCGCCTCGATCGTGGCGATGCCGTCCTTGCGGGACTCCTCCTGACCGGTGCAGATCGTGAAGGTCAGGGTGTCGATCAGGATGTCCGACTCCAGGATCCCCCAGTTCCCCGTCAGGTCCTCGATCAGCCGCTCCGCGATCGCGACCTTGTTCTCGACCGTGCGGGCCTGGCCCTCCTCGTCGATCGTCAGCGCGATCAGCGCGGCACCGTGCTCCCGCGCCAGAGAAGTGACCCTCGCGAACCGCGACTCCGGGCCGTCCCCGTCCTCGTAGTTCACGGAATTGATGACCGCGCGCCCGCCGATCTTCTCCAGCCCCGCCCGGATCACCTCGATCTCGGTGGAGTCCAGCACGATCGGCAGCGTCGACGCCGTCGCGAGCCGCCCGGCCAGCTCCGCCATGTCGGCGACGCCGTCACGGCCGACATAGTCCACGCACAGGTCCAGCATGTGCGCGCCCTCACGGATCTGCTCCCGGGCCATCTCCACACAGTCGTCCCAGCGGGCCTCCAGCATGGCCTCGCGGAACTTCTTCGACCCGTTCGCGTTCGTCCGCTCACCGATCGCCAGATAGGAGGTGTCCTGCCGGAACGGCACCGACTGATACAGAGACGCGGCACCCGGCTCCGGGCGCGGGTCACGCGTCGGCGGGGTCAGACCCCGCACCCGCTCCACGACCTGGCGCAGGTGCTCGGGAGTCGTACCGCAGCAACCACCGACCAGCGAGAGGCCGTACTCACGGACGAACGTCTCCTGGGCATCGGCCAAGCCCTCGGAGTCGAGGGGGAAGCGGGCGCCGTCCTTGGTGAGGATCGGCAGGCCGGCGTTGGGCATGCACAGCAGCGGAACGCGGGAGTGCCGGGACAGATGACGCAGGTGTTCGGTCATCTCGGCGGGTCCGGTCGAGCAGTTGAGGCCGATCATGTCGATGCCGAGCGGCTCCAGCGCGGTCAGCGCGGCGCCGATCTCGGAGCCCAGCAGCATCGTGCCGGTCGTCTCGAAGGCCATCGACACCAGCACCGGCACGTCCGCACCGAGCTGTCGCATCGCGCGCCGGGCGCCGATGACCGACGCCTTGGTCTGGAGGAGGTCCTGGGTGGTCTCCACGAGCAGCGCGTCGGCGCCGCCCTCGATCAGCCCCTCCGCGTTCGCCTGGAAGCCGTCGCGGATCGTGGCGTAGCCGATGTGGCCGAGGGTGGGCAGCTTGGTGCCGGGGCCCATGGAGCCCAGGACCCAGCGGGGGCGGCCGTCGCGGGCGGTGAACGCGTCGGCGCTCTCCCGGGCGACCCGGGCGCCGGCCTCGGAGAGTTCATGGACCCGGCCGGAGATGTCGTACTCGCCGAGGGCGGAGTGGTTGGCGCCGAAGGTGTTGGTCTCGACGCAGTCGACGCCGACGGCGAAATACGCCTCGTGGACCGAGCGGACGATGTCGGGACGGGTGACATTGAGGATCTCGTTGCAGCCCTCGAGCTGCTGGAAGTCGTCCAGGGTCGGGTCCTGGGCCTGGAGCATCGTGCCCATCGCTCCGTCGGCGACCACGATCCGGGAGGCGAGGGCCTCGCGCAGAGCGGCGGTCCGCGGGCCGGTGGTCATGGGCGCACCTCCGCCCGGCCATCGAGGATCTCCGCGGCGGCGGGGCCGTACGCCTCGGTGAGGCGGGCCGCCAACTCCCCGGGAAGCAGCCGGTGTTCCTGGGTGCCGACCGACTCCAGGGCGAGGACGGCGGTCACGCTGCCGAGGCGGGCCGCGTCGCGCGGGCCCCGGCCCCGGGCGAGCGCGGCGAGGAAACCGGCGCGGTAGGCGTCCCCGACCCCGGTGGGATCCACGGCGGCACGGGCCCGCGCGGCCGGGACCTCGACGGGGGCGCGGCCCGCCTGCTGGACTCGGGAGCCGGCGGCGCCGAGCGTGGTGATCCACCGTCCGGTACGGCCGAGGATCTGTTCCCGCGTCCAGCCGCTGCGCTCCTGGAGGAGCGCCGACTCGTACTCGTTCGTGAACAGCATCCGTGAGCCGTCGACCAGGGCGCGGACCTGGTCGCGAGTGAGGCGGGCCAGCTGCTGGGAGGGGTCGGCGGCGAACGGGATGCCGAGCTCCTGGCACTCCCGGGTGTGGCGGAGCATCGCGTCGGGGTCGTTGGGCGAGACCAGGAGCAGATCGATCCCCCCGGTCCGGGCGAGCACGGGAGCCAGTCCGATGTGCCGGGCCTCGGCCATCGCGCCGGCGTAGAAGGTGGCGATCTGGTTCTGGTCGGCGTCCGTGGTGCACACGAAGCGGGCGGTGTGCAGATCGGGGCTGACCCGCACCGACTCGGTGTCCACGCCCTGTTCCTTCAGCAGCACCCGGTACGGCTCGAAGTCGGCGCCCACCGCGCCGATCAGCACGGGCGCCAGGCCCAACTGCCCGAGTCCGTGGGCGATGTTGGCGGCGACGCCGCCGTGCCGGACGTCCAGGGAGTCGACGAGGAAGGACAGCGAGACGTGATCGAGCCGACCGGCTATCAGCTGGTCGGCGAACCGGCCGGGGAAGACCATGAGGTGGTCCGTCGCGATGGACCCGGTGACCGCTATACGCACGTCAGGCTCCGGCGGCCTTGCGCAGGGCCTCGGCACGGTCGGTGCGCTCCCAGGTGAAGTCGGGGAGCTCGCGGCCGAAGTGGCCGTACGCCGCGGTCTGGGCGTAGATCGGGCGGAGCAGGTCGAGGTCGCGGATGATCGCGGCCGGACGCAGGTCG
>NZ_JBMJCT010000024.1:0-95988 GCF_049222185.1 Streptomyces sp. LaBMicrA B280
GCGCCGGGCCGCGCGCGAGGCGCCGGGACCGGATTCGTCGTGGTGCGCCGCCGGGACCGGGGCGCGGCCCGCGGCCCGCTCCCCCGCCCAGAACGCCTCCAGGAGCGGCTCCTCGATCCAGTCCGCGAGGACGGTGAGATCGTCCAGGGAGAGCGCAGGGCGGGCCCGGATCTCCTCCACGCAGACGCTGCCCCCGTCGCTCACGACGGCCAGCGCGTCCACCCCGGCGCCGTCCGGGAAGTCCAGCCGGACGTACAGCCAGGACAGCGTGCCGTCGTGCTCGCGCACCTCCCACGCGGGCCACACGGACAGCGCGCCGTCCTCCGCGTTCCGCTCGGAAAGATCAAGAAAGGATGCTTCGAGCACCTACGCAACGTATCCGCGCGCGCACCCTCCATACGGTGGGACACGCGCCCGCGTCACCCGGCGGGCTCTGCCCTCGGGGGCGCCGCGGTGGGACCCTGGAGACGTCCGCGCACTCTCCTTTCGCCGTCAGGAGCACCGCCGTGCTGCGAGTCGCCGTCGTCGGATCCGGACCGAGCGGGTGCTACACCGCCCAGCAGCTGGTCCAGCAGGACCCCGGGGTGCGCGTGGACGTGCTGGACCGGCTGCCCTGCCCCTACGGCCTGGTCCGGTACGGCGTCGCCCCGGACCACGAGAAGATCAAGTCGCTCCAGAGCAGCCTGCGTACGGTGCTGGAGCACGAGCGGGTGCGCTTCCTCGGCGGGGTGCGGGTGGGCGGGCCCGGCGGGCTGCCGGTGAAGGTGCTCCGGGGGCTGTACGACGCGGTGGTGTACTGCGTGGGCGCCGCCACCGACCGCCACCTCGGCATTCCCGGCGAGGAGTTGCCGGGCTGCTGGTCGGCGACCGAGTTCGTGGCCTGGTACAGCGCGCACCCGGACGCGGCCGACGCGGGCTTCCTGCGGGACGTGCGCTCGGCGGTGGCGATCGGCGCGGGCAATGTGGCGGTGGACGTCACCCGGATGCTGATGCGCGGCGCGGCCGAACTGCGCCCGACGGACATGCCGCAGGGGGCGCTGGACACGCTGGCGGAGAGCGGGGTCCGTGAGGTGCGGATGGTGGCGCGGCGCGGTCCCGCGCAGGCCCGTTTCACCACCAAGGAGCTGCGGGAGCTGGGCACCCTGCCCGGCACCCGAGTCCTCGTGGAACCAGGTGACTTGGCGCTCGATCCGGCCGACCCGGAGACGCTGCCCGCGGTGCAGCGGCGCAATCTGGAGGTGCTGCGCGGCTGGGCGGAGCAGCCTCCCTCAGGGACCGGGCGGCACATTCGGCTGCGCTTCTTCCTGCGCCCGGTGGAGCTGCTGGCGGACGGCGGCCGGGTGGGCGCGGTCCGCTTCGAGCGCACGGCGCCGGACGGGCGGGGCGGGGTGACGGGGACGGGACGCTACGAGGAGTTGCCCGCGCAGCTGGTGCTGCGCTCGGTGGGCTATCGCGGGGTGCCGCTGGAGGGGCTGCCGTTCGACGAGCCGAGCGGCACGGTCCCGCACATCGCGGGGCGGGTGGTGCGCGACGGCGTGGCCTCGCCCGGGGAGTACGTCGCCGGGTGGATCAAGCGGGGTCCGTCGGGCGTGATCGGCACCAATCGGCCCTGCGCCAAGGAGACGGTGGCCTCGCTGCTCGCGGACGCCCCCGGGGCCGCGCGCTGCGAGGCGCCCGAGGACGCGGTCCCGGCGCTGCTGGCGGCCGGGATCGAGCCGGTGGTCTGGGACGGCTGGCTGGCGATCGAGCGGGCGGAGGCCGAGCTGGGCGCGCGCCTGGGCCGGGGTGTGGTCAAGCTGGCGGACTGGGACACCCTGCTGGCGGTGGCCCGGTCGTCGTAGCCACGGCGCGGCCCCCCGGCCGCGTGCTCAGGCGTCGTCGCCCACGCGGGCGTGCTGGCTCTTCGCGGCGGTGAGCAGGGCGTCGAGCAGGCCGGGGAAGAGGTCGTCCAGGTCGTCCCGGCGCAGGCCGCTCATCTTGGCCGTGCCCCGGTAGCACTGCCGGATGACACCGCTCTCGCGCAGCACCCTGAAGTGGTGCGTGCTGGTGGACTTGGTGACCGGCAGGTCGAAGCGCGAGCAGGACAACTCGTCGGCGGCCGTGGAGAGTTCGCGGACGATGCGCAGCCGTACCGGATCGGACAGCGCGTGCAGCACGGTCTCCAGTCGGATCTCCGCCCGGTCGGGGTGCGACAGCACCCGGCCGGGGGCGGCGGTCTCGGTCACGGCGGCCCACCTTCGTCGCTTGCGTCATGGAACGGTCACGTCCCCGCATTGTACGAAAGCCATCATAGTTTGACATCTCTCGTACTACGAGGTCTATCGTACGAGCAGACCTGCGGTCCATGACGAAGGGAATCTGTCGTGAGCGTGCTGTTCGAGCCCGTCACCCTGCGCGAGGTGACCATCCCCAACCGGGTGTGGATGCCCCCGATGTGCCAGTACTCGGCCGAGCCCGCGGGGCCGCTCACCGGCGCCCCGAACGACTGGCACGTCGCGCACTACGGGGCGCGGGCCACCGGCGGCACCGGTCTGATCGTGGTCGAGGCCACCGCGGTCTCCCCGGAGGGCCGGATCTCCCCCTACGACCTCGGCCTGTGGAACGACACCCAGGTGGAGACGTTCCGCCGGATCACCCGCTTCCTCTCCGCCCAGGGCACAGTGCCCGCCGTGCAGCTCGCGCACAGCGGTCGCAAGGCCTCGACCGAGCGGCCCTGGAAGGGCGGCGCGCCGATCGGCCCGGAGGGTCACGGCTGGGAGCCCCTCGCCCCGAGCCCGCTGCCCTTCGCCGAGGGCCACCCGGTGCCCGCCGAGCTGACGGTGGATCAGATCAAGGAGATCACGGGGCAGTTCGGGCAGGCCGCGCGCCGGGCGCTGGAGGCGGGCTTCGAGGTCGTGGAGATCCACGGCGCCCACGGCTATCTGGTCCACGAGTTCCTCTCCCCGCACTCCAACCACCGCACCGACGCCTACGGCGGCTCCTACGAGAACCGCGCCCGCTTCGCGCTGGAGGTCGTGGACGCCGTACGGCGGGAGTGGCCCGCGGACAAGCCGCTGTTCTTCCGCGTCTCGGCCACCGACTGGCTGGCGGAGGGCGGCTGGACCGCGGACGACACGGTCCGGCTCGCCCGCGATCTGCGCGCCCATGGCGTCGATCTCCTCGACGTCTCCACCGGCGGCAACGCCTCCGGCGTCCACATCCCGGTCGGGCCCGGCTACCAGGTCCCCTTCGCCGCCCGGGTGAAGGCCGAGACCGGCCTCCCGGTCGCGGCCGTCGGTCTGATCACCGAGGCCGAGCAGGCCCAGAAGATCCTCGCGAACGGCGAGGCCGACGCCGTCCTGCTCGGCCGCGAGCTGCTGCGCGACCCCTCCTGGGCCCGGCACACCGCACGGGAGCTGGGCGGCGACGTGCGGGTGCCGGAGCAGTACCTGCGCTCGGTGTGAGCCTCAGCTCGGCAGCAGCCGTACGACCGTCTCCTCCAGGCGGGGCAGCGCGCGCTGTCCCGCCAGCGCGAGGGCGATGGCGACGGCCACACCGGCCCAGGCGAGCGGGCCGAGCGGGGTGCAGCCGAAGGCACGGCTGAGCACCGGGGTCTGGACGACGGCGACGAGCACCGCGGCCGAGCCCAGCGAGGTGATCTGCACCAGCCGGCTGTCCCGCCGGTCCAGGAGGGTCTGCACCAGCTGGGTGCCGACCACCCCGCACAGCGCCATGGTGCTGGAGCGGCGGGCGGTGCCGGGGGTGAAGCGGCCGATCAGCCAGGCGGTGAGCGCGCCCAGACAGGTGGTCAGCGCGCGGTGCCTGATCTGCCGCAGCAGCGGGTCGCCCAGCACCCCGGCGGCCTCCTCCACATGGGCGAGGTCCGCCTCGCCCTCCTTCTCCGTGACGGCGACGGCCATCGAGGGGAACAGGTCGGTGAACAGGTTCACCATGAGCATCTGCCGGGTGGACAGCGGCGCCCGTCCGGACACCAGGGTACCGATCAGGCCGAAGCCGACCTCGCCCGCGTTGCCGCCGATCAGGATGGCGATGGCGTCGGCGACGCTGTGCCACAGGGCGCGGCCCTCGCCGACCGCGTCGATCAGGACCGTGAGGTCGTCGGCGGTGAGCACGATGTCGGCGGCGTTGCGGGCGGCGGCCGAGCCCCGGGCGCTGATGCCCACGCCGATGTCGGCGGCGCGGATGGCCGCCGCGTCGTTGGCGCCGTCGCCGACCATGCCGACCACCCGGCCCGCGTCCCGCAGCGCCTCCACGACCTGGAGCTTCTGCTCGGGCGCCACCCGGGCCACCACGCCCGCGTCGCGCAGCATCCGGGCCCGCGCCGCCCGGTCGGCGGCGGCGAGTTCGTCGCCGGTGACCACCACGGTGTCCTCCGGCCAGCCCAGTTCGGCGGCGATGGCACGCGCGGTCTGCGGATGGTCGCCGGTGAGCACGACGGGGCGTACGCCCGCCTCCAGCAGCCCCTTCACCAGTGCCGTGGAGGTGTCGCGCGGCACATCGGACAGCGCCAGCACTCCGGTGAACTCCAGCTCCTGGAGCGCCTGTTCGAGTACGGCGGACTCGTCCTCCCCGCCGTCGAGGCGCCGTTCGGCCACCGCCAGGACGCGCAGTCCCGAACCGGCCAGCTCCTGGGCCGCGTTGGCGGCGCCCGCGGGGAGGCCGGTGCAGGCGGGCAGTACGGTCTCGGGGGCGCCCTTGACCACCAGGACGCGGGAGCCGTCACCGGTGCGTCCGACGGCGGCCGCGTAGCCGCGGGCGGCCTCGAAGGGCAGCCCGGCGAGCTGCGTCCAGTCGGGATCGGGGCGGGCGGCGGCAAGGACGGCCTCGTCGGTGGCGTGCACCGGCCGCTCGGAGCCGCCGTTGAAACGGGGGCAGGCGCGGGCGGCGGACCGTACGGTGTCCGCGGACCCGGCGGCGGCCACGGCGCGTACGGTGCCCTCGGCGTCGGAGACCCGCACCAGACGCAGCCGGTTCTCGGTGAGGGTGCCGGTCTTGTCGAAGCAGATGGTGTCCATCCGGCCGAGCGCCTCCAGGGTGCGCGGGGTGCGCACCAGGACCCCGCCGCGGCTGAGCCGGCGGGCCGCGGCCAGCTGGGCGACGGTGGCCACCAGGGGCAGCCCCTCCGGTACGGCGGCCACCGCGACCGCCACACCGCCGCTGACCGCCTCCCGGATCGGGGTGCCGCGCAGCAGCGCGAGACCGGTCACCGCGGCGCCGCCCGCCAGGGTCAACGGCAGTGCCTTGCGGGTGAGTTCCTGGAGGCGGGCCTGGACTCCGGCGGCCGGGGGGGTGCGTGCGGCGAGGTGCACGGCGCGGGCGGCCTCGGTGTGCTCGCCGGTGTCGACCACGACGGCACGGGCCTCGCCCGCCACCACGGTCGTACCCTCGAAGACCATGCAGCTGCGGTCGGCGACCGGGGCGTGCGGGGTGGGGTCGGTGTCCTTCTCCACCGGCAGGGACTCGCCGGTCAGCGCGGACTCGTCGACCTCCAGGCCCTCCTGCCACAGCAGCCGGGCGTCGGCGGGCACCACGTCGTCGCCCTTGAGCTGGATCACATCGCCCGGTGTGAGCTTGCCCGCCTCCACGGTGCGGGTGCCACCGGCCGGCGCCTCCTCCGCCGTGGGCACCACGCGCGCCTTGCGCTTCTGGTCCGCGACCAGACCGGACAACGCCCGCTCGGCGCGCAGCCGTTGGACCCCGCCGACCAGGGCGTTCAGATCGAGGGCGCCGACCACGAGCAGGGCGTCCACCGCCGAGCCGAGGATCGCGGAGGCGGCCGAGCCGACCGCGAGGACCGGGGTGAGCGGGTCGTGCAGCTCGCCGCGGACGGCCTGGCCCAGCTCGTAGGACCAGCGCACGGGGGCGACGAGCGGATGCCGAAAGGCCCCGTCGGCCGCCTTGCGCAGCCCCTCGGTCAGCGTGCCCAACGGCGTGCTCTCGGCGCCGGGTCGGTGTTCGAGCCGGTCCCTGGCCTGGTCCGGGTCCAGTTCGTGCCAGTGCACCCGGGGGCGGGGGTGCGGGGCGCGGGCCACCGCCACGCCGAGCGCGGCGCGCATCCCGGACAGCAGGGCCATGGCGGCGCCCGCGTCGACGGGCGCGTGCCGCAGCCCCGGCAGCATGGCGAACCGCCCCCGGCCGCCCTTGGCCTCGCCGACGGCCACGAGGAGTCCGGACAGGGCCGCGCCGGACCGGGCCAGCGTCTGGGACCGCCCGCCGACCGCGCGGGCGGCCGGGATCGCGATCAGCACCCGCCACACGTCGGGCAGCCCGTGCAGGGCCAGCATGTCCGCGCCCCACACCACCGCGCCGTCCCGGTCGGTGAGGGCGACGGCGACATCGCTGGCGCGCAGCGCGGCCAGCACGTCGCGGTCCTCGGCCGAGCGCACCCGGGCGACGGTGAGGACGGTGTGCGTCTCGCCGCGCGCCTCGTAGACCACGTCGTCCAGCGGTCGGCGGGCGTCCACGACCTGGTCGGCGAGGCCGGTGAAGTCCTCCAGGGCGGGATCGTCCACCAGCACCACCCGCAGCCCGGCCCGGCGGGCGGCGTCCAGCACCGGCTCGGCCCACGGGTCCGCCTCGCCGTCCGCGCCGCGCAGCGCCCCGGCGTGCAGGACGACGGTCCCGGCCAGGTCAAGGCGGCGCAGCCGCTCCGGGTCGCGGACCAGCACCCCGGTGCGGGACAGGGCCGCGCTGAGGACGGCGTGGAAGGCGGCGGGACCGTAGCGGGCGGCCTTGGGGGAACCGGCGAGCACCGCCTCGGCCGCCTCGGTGCCGTCGTGCTTGACCAGCAGGGTGGCCGCGGCGCCCAGCACGCTGCCGGCCGAGGCGTGCGAGGCGTACTCCTGGGCGGGCGACTCGCGCAGCGGCGGCCGGGGCTCGCCGCCGGGGGCGAGGCTGACGCGGTCGGGGGCGCACAGGTCGTCGTGCACCGCGTCGAAGGCGGCGGCGCGGGCCACGGTCTCGGCGACCTGGCAGGCCCGCAGGGTGCCGTCGAGCAGCAGCGACGCGGGGGTCTGCCCGGCGCCGTGCGCGGCGGCGTTGGCGGTGGCCAGCACCAGGTCCATCCGGTCGGGTCCGAGGCGGGCGCGCAGCCAGGCGCGGAACCGCGGGTTCTCCCGCAGCAGCGTCACCACGGCGGTCAGCAGCCGGGGCGAGGGCGGCAGCCGCAGCGCGTACCCGGTGACCGCGACGGCGGTGCCCAGCACGTCGACCCCGAACGTGGCCACGGCGGTACGGACCCCCGCGGGGTCGGCCGGGTGGGTGGTCTCCTCCACATCCCCGGCGGCCAGTTCGAACCCGTGCCGCGCGGCGAGCCGCGCGGCGTGCTCGACCACGTCGTCGGTGGCCTCCTCCTCGGTCGCGCTCACCACGAGCCGGCCGAGACCGTCGTCCCAGTAGGCGAAGAGCACGTCGGGGCGGTCGGCGAGCAGCTGGGCGATACGGCGGCCGATGTGGGGGGTGGGGTTGGGAGGCCGGGGTTTGGGGCTGGGCGGAGGCTCGGGAGGCGGGGGCGCGGTCGCGGAGGGCTCGGGCGCCCGGCGTTCGGGGGCGGGGGGTGGCGTCACGTCTGCGGGGCCGGTGGCGGACTCGGGAGCCGGGGGTGCGGTGGTCCCGCCCGACGAGGGCTCGGGGGGTGGGGGCTGCCCACCGGACGCACCGGTGGCGGAGTCGGGTGTGGCGGGGCGGAGGGCGAGGTGGGCGCGGGTGCCGGAGCGCCAGTGGTCGCCGGAGCCGGGGAGGGTGTTGCGGGCGACGCGGGCGACCCGCAGGGCCGCGTCCGCGCCGCGCACTCCGGCACCGCGGCAGCGCCGGCGGCCACCCCCACGGCGGGCACGGCGGCGCGGGCGAGCAGACGTGGTGGCGCGGGCAGCAGCCGGAGGGTGGCCCGCGGCACGGTGAACAGACCTGGCAAGGGGCTCTCCTCAGCGGGTGGTGCGGTCGGGGCGCGCGGTGGGCCCGAGGGGGCCGGTCACCGCCTTCGGGGTGCTGTCCCGGGAGCCGTCGGCGGGTACGGGTCCGGGTCGATGCCCGTGTCCGTGCCCGTGTCCGCCCTCGCCGTGGTGCCGGTGCGGTTGCTCCTGGGGTCCATGCGTATGCGCGTCCGCGCCGGACCGGAGCGCGGCGGTGCCGAGATCGTGCGGAGCCGCGGCCCGGTCCGTGCCGGTCCCGTCGCCGTGCCGGCCGGGCCGGGACTGGGTGAGCCAGGCCACCGCCGCGCCGGTCAGTGCCACGGGCCACTCCACGACGCCCGCCGCGCCGAGCACACCCGCTCCGGCGTACACCGCGATGCGCCGCCCGCGCGGGGAGACGGCGCCCACCTTGTCCAGGGTCTCCTCAGCGGCGTGGCCCACCGCCGTGGCACCCGGCACCTTGCGCAGCACCGAGGCGGCACCGCGCAGGGGCGCCGTGAGGGCCGACGACGCTTTCTGCTCAGCCATGACTCTCCTCGGGTGAGATCGTCGTCCAACCCCCACCGAGTGCCCGCGACCGTGCCGGTCACCCTCCTGTCTCCCAGGGAACGCCCTGCACGTCGGGCGCGCCACCCGCCGGGTGGGCGGGCGCGGGGCGGCCCGGTCACCGGGGGCGGGGAGCCGTCGCGGCCACGGTGCCCGGAGGACCGGTGGAGAGCGGGTGCGGGGGTTGCTCCGCATGGGGCGGGGCGGGGGGCTTGGGCAGGCGACGCGTGCGTACTCGACGGCGGGGCGTGCGCCTCCAAGGGCCGCGAGGCCGGCCCCGACGGCGGGCAGAGCCCTCTGGCCCGCCCGGCGGACCACCTCACCCCGCCGACAGCGCCTCCTCACCGCCGAGCACCACCCCCTCAAGCCCGGGCCCCGGCCCCTCAGCGGCCCCTCACCCTCCCCTCCACCCCGACCGACGCCCCGACCTCCCGCTGATACCCGGCGTACGCCGTGCGCAGTTCGGGGCCCGGCCAGGTCGGGGGGAGGAGGGCCGGAGGGAGGACGGGGTCGCCGAGGAGGTGGCGGACGATCGCGGCGAAGGCGGTGAGGCGGTCCGCTGGGCGGGGGGCGTCGGAGGCGGACATGAGCAGGGCGCGGGCGGCGCTCGCCCAGCCGGACAGGGGCCACAGGCGCGCGACGAGGTCGTGCGCGGGCTCGTCCGGGCGGGCCGTGTACGTCACCGCCACCCGGTAGAGTCCGCCCGGCAGCGGCCGGTCGAGGTTGGCCGGGCGCAGCCACACGCCCTCGCGCAGCTCGGCCAGCCGCAGCGCGGTCAACCGGGCGCGCAGCTCGGCGCGTTCGGCCGCGCCGCGCCCCGTCGCCGTGATGACCACCATCTCCCAGTCACCGTCCCACGCCCGGGTACGGGGGTGGACCGCGTCGTCCTGGCGGCGCTGTCTGGCCAGCAGCCGCTCGCTCAGCCCGTAGACCGCGTCCGTGCGCCACAGATCGCCCGCGGCCACCATCCGGCTCAGCGCGGCCCGCAGCGTGGAACCGCCGACGCCGAAGGGCTCGACCAGCCGTACGAGGTCCCGCACCGGCAACTCGGGCGGGTGCACGGCCAGCAGCATGCTCAGCACGACCGACCGGGCGGACAGGGGCCGCAGGCCGGTCGTCTCCGGCCCGGTCGACACGTTCATGCGCATGGGCAGGTACTTTACGTGCGCCCCCATGTTGCACTATTGCTACAGCCGCAGAGAAAGCGCAACATGACGCGTATGGCCTCCACGCAGACGCAGCCCCAGACGCAGTCACAGCCGCAGTCACAGCCGCCGCTCGCGACCCATGACGTCACCAACCAGCCCCCGCCCCTCGCCCCCTACGACTCCTCCGACGACACCGCCCTCCTGGAGGGCCTGCGCCGCGAGGGCGCCCAGTGGGCCGAACAGGAGATCCACCGGATCGGCGCCCGCGCCGGCAGCGCCCAGGCCCAGGAGTGGGCCGAGCAGGCGAACCTGAACGAGCCGGTGCTGCGCACCCACGACCGCTACGGCAATCGCGTCGACGAGGTGGAGTTCCACCCCAGTTGGCACCATCTGATGCGGGCCGCGGTCGAGGCGGGCCTCGCCGGATCGGCCTGGGCGGACGAGCAGCCCGGCGCCCATGTGGCCCGTACCGCGGGCGGGTTGGCGTGGGGGCACACCGAGGCGGGGCACGGCTGCCCGACGTCGATGACGTACGCCGCCGTACCCGCCCTGCGCGCGCAGCCCGAACTGGCCAAGGTCTACGAGCCGTTGCTCACCAGCCGGGAGTACGAGCCCGGCCTGCGGGTGCCGACCGAGAAGCCCGGGCTGATCGCCGGGATGGGCATGACCGAGAAGCAGGGCGGCTCGGACGTGCGGACGAACACCACGAGGGCCACGCCCACCGGCGAACCGGGCCTGTACACGCTGCGCGGGCACAAGTGGTTCACGTCGGCGCCCATGTCCGACGTCTTCCTCGTCCTGGCGCAGGCCCCCGGCGGGCTGTCCTGCTTCCTGGTGCCGCGCGTGCTGCCGGACGGCAGCCGCAACACCTTCCGCATCCAGCGGCTGAAGGACAAGCTGGGCAACCGTTCCAACGCCTCCTGCGAGCCGGAGTTCGACCGGACCGTGGCGTGGCTGGTGGGGCCCGAGGGGCGGGGCGTGAAGACCATCATCGAGATGGTCAACTGCACGCGCCTGGACTGCGTGATGTCCTCGGCGACGCTGATGCGCAAGACGCTGGTCGAGGCCGGTCATCACGCCCGCCACCGAAGCGCGTTCGGCGCCCGGCTGCTCGAACAGCCGCTGATGCGCAATGTGCTGGCGGACCTCGCGCTGGAGTCGGAGGCGGCGACCACCCTCACGCTGCGGCTGGCCGGGGCCGCGGACCGCGCGGTGCGCGGGGACGCCGGGGAGCACGCCTTCCGGCGGATCGCCACGGCCGTCGGCAAGTACTGGGTCACCAAGCGGGGGCCCGCGTTCACCGCCGAGGCCCTGGAGTGCCTGGGCGGCAACGGGTACGTGGAGGAATCCGGCATGCCCCGCCACTACCGGGAGGCCCCGCTGCTGTCCATCTGGGAGGGCTCGGGCAACGTCAACGCGCTGGACGTGCTGCGCGCCCTCGGCCGCGAACCGGGCGCCGCCGACGCCCTGTTCGCCGAACTGGCCCTCGCCCGGGGCGCGGACGCCCGCCTGGACTCCGCCGTGGCCGCCCTCAAGTCCGAGCTGCCCCGGGCCGACCAGCTCAGCGCCCGCCGTCTGGTCGAGCACATGGCGCTCGCCCTCCAGGCGTCCCTCCTGGTCCGCCACGCCCCTCGGCCGGTCGCGGACGCCTTCTGCGCGACCCGCCTGGCCGGCGACTGGGGCCACTCCTTCGGAACCCTGCCCCCCGGAACGGACCTGAACGCCATCCTGGAACGGGCCCTGCCCGACCGCGGCTGAGCCCCGTGGAGCCGTCCCCGGGCGAGAACGATTCGGCCACGGTGACCGGCACTTCACCATCGGCGAGGACACCGCGCCCGCGATGGCGCCGATCACGATGCCGAGCGCGACGAACCGAGGCAGCCGAAGCCGAGGATCGATCCTTCCGGTGCTCGACCTCTTCGGCGGCGGGACGTCTCCACCGGGCCGCGCTCAGACCATGCGTCCCCACTGCGGCCCCAGCCGGGCCCACTCCGTGTCCCAGGCGGCCAGCCGGCGGCGCTCCAGCCGGGCGCGCAGCAGGATGCCGCCCGTGAAGGGGCCGAGCGCGGTGCCGAGGCCCGCCAGGGTCCCGACGAGACCGGCCCGGAAGGCGGCCTGGCCGGGCGGGACGGGGCTGCCGACGAGGTGGCCGCGGGAGTCGGTCCAGACGGTGACCCTGGTGCCGACCCTGTTCCCGTCCGCCGTCCGGACCAGGCCGGTGCGCACGGAACCGTCGGCCGCCGCCCAGCGCACCTCGGCCCAGCCCGGGGCGCCATGGGAGATGTGCCGTCCGGTGGGCACGTCCGGGATCTCGGCGACGACTTGGGCTGCGGCGGGGCGCCGGTCGGCGCGCTCGCGGGCCAGCCCCTGCGTCACCGACCGGGCCACCATGAGCCCGGCGAGCACCCCGGCGAGCACGGTCAGCAGCCCGACGCCGAGCACCAGCCAGCCCTCCATCACGTCCGCCCGGCGCTTGAGCGGATTGCGCCGCCACCGCCACAGCCACACCTTGGGACTCCGGAACGCCATCAAGGGCATCCTCCTCGCGACCGCAAAGACCGGCCGGACCGTCCTCCTCGGGGGAGGGACCGTTCCGTTGCTCATGACAAGGCTCATGACAAGCCGTCCTCGACGTTCGCACGAGAGGCCCGCCTCGCGCAGGCGCATCGGGGAACGGACCTCGCGGATCCTCGCCGAATGCCGACGACACCCGCGCTGAGCTGGGGCGATGACCGCTCCAGGGGAGACTGTCAGTGGTGGGGTGCAGACTGGCCGATATCTGACGCGACCCTGGGCAATGGCGCCCCGGAGGTGATCGGCATGACCGAGGTACTGCTGGCGGTGGGCACCCGCAAGGGCCTGTTCATCGGACGGCGGCGGGGGCAGGCCCCGTGGCGGTTCGACGAGAGCCCGTACTTCAACGCGCAGGCGGTGTACTCGGTCGCGATCGACACCCGGGGACCTCGTCCGCGCCTGCTCGCGGGCGGCGACAGCGCGCACTGGGGGCCCTCGGTGTTCCACTCCGACGACCTCGGCCGCACCTGGACCGAACCGCCCCGGCCGGCCGTCAGGTTCCCCAAGGACACCGGCGCCTCCCTGGAGCGCGTCTGGCAGCTGCACCCGGCCGCAGCCGAGACCGATGTGGTGTACGCGGGCACGGAACCGGCCGCGCTGTACCGCTCGGTGGACCGCGGCGAGAGCTTCGAGCTGGTGCGGCCGCTGTGGGAGCACCCCACCCGCTCCCGCTGGGTGCCGGGCGGCGGCGGTGAGGGGCTGCACACGGTGCTCACGGACGCGCGCGACCAGGCGGCGCTGACGGTGGCCGTCTCCACGGCCGGGGTGTTCCGCAGCACCGACGGCGGGGCGAGCTGGGCGCCGTCCAACTCCGGTGTGGCCGCGGTGTTCCTGCCGGACCCGAACCCGGAGTTCGGCCAGTGCGTGCACAAGGTCGCCCGGGACGCGGCCGATCCTGACCGGCTGTACCTCCAGAACCACTGGGGGGTGTACCGCAGCGATGACGCGGGGGCGCACTGGAGCGACATCGGCGCGGACCTGCCGTCCACCTTCGGCTTCGCGGTCGCCGCCCATCCGCACCGCGGCGACACCGCGTACGTCTTCCCGATCAACGCGGACAGCGACCGGGTCCCCGCCGACCGCCGCTGCCGGGTCTTCCGCACGGCCGACGCGGGCAAGTCCTGGGAGCCCCGGACCCGGGGCCTGCCGACCGGGGACCACTACGGCACCGTGCTGCGCGACGCCCTGTGCACCGATGACGCCGACCCCGCGGGCGTGTATTTCGGCAATCGCAACGGAGAGGTGTTCGCCTCGGCCGACGACGGCGACAGCTGGCGGCAGGTGGCCAGGCATCTGCCGGACGTCCTGTGCGTGCGCGCGGCGCTGGTCGGCTGAGGGCCGGGGCCGGAGAAGGAAGAAGAGGAGGAAGCATGACCGAAGAGGGGGGCACAGCCATGTCGGGAGAGCGGGATTCCGGGGGGCCGGGGGCGCGGGGCGTCCGGCCGGGTTCCGGCCATCGGTTGATCACCGGCCGCCGTACGGCAGTAGGGTGACGCCCGTGGCACCACGACCCTTGCATGAAATCGTCGAACCGGGCTGGGCGAAGGCCCTGGAACCCGTGGCCGGACGGATCGCCCAGATGGGCGACTTCCTGCGCACGGAGATCGCCGCGGGACGTACGTACCTCCCGGCCGGAAGCAACGTCCTGCGGGCGTTCCAGCAACCCTTCGACGAGGTGAGGGTCCTGATCGTCGGTCAGGACCCTTATCCCACCCCGGGGCACGCGGTGGGCCTGTCGTTCTCGGTCGCTCCCGAGGTACGGCCCCTGCCGCCGAGCCTGATCAACATCTACCGCGAGCTGAACAGCGACCTGGGGCTGCCCCAGCCGTCCAACGGCGACCTGACCCCCTGGACCCAGCAGGGCGTCCTGCTGCTCAACAGGGCGTTGACCACCGCGCCGCGCAGCCCGGCCGCCCACCGGGGCAAGGGCTGGGAAGAGGTCACCGAACAGGCGATCCGGGCCCTCGCGGCGCGCGGCAAACCGCTGGTGTCGATCCTGTGGGGCCGTGACGCGCGCAATCTGCGTCCGCTGCTCGGGAACCTGCCCGCGGTGGAGTCGTCGCACCCCTCGCCGATGTCGGCCGACCGCGGGTTCTTCGGCTCGCGCCCCTTCAGCCGGGCCAACGACCTGCTGGTCCAGCAGGGCGGACAGCCCGTGGACTGGCGTCTGCCGTGACCGTCGCCGGGTATCTCGCCGTGGACTCCGGCGGCTCCGGCCTCCGGGTCGCCGTCGGCGTCCCGGGGCGGGCGCCCTCGGCACAGCGGGAGACCCGGGAGCCGGTCCGTACCGGCGCGCGCGGCATCGACCCGGCCCATCTGATGTCCCGACTCACCCCGCTGGCCAGGGAGTTGACGGCCGAAGCGGGGGTGGGCGAGCTGGGCTGGGCCGTCGTCGGCGCCGCCGGGTTCGCCACCCTGGGCGACGCCCTGCGCGCCGAACTGCCGGACGCCCTCGCCCGCGATCTGGGGGTACGACGGGTCGCGCTCGCCGCCGACGCCGTCACCGCGTACGCCGGGGCCCTCGGTTCCCGGCCGGGCGCGGTGCTCGCGGCGGGCACCGGGCTGATCGCGATCGGCACCGACCTGACCGGCTGGCGGCGGGCCGACGGCTGGGGGCATCTGCTGGGCGACTGCGGCGGCGGCGCCTGGATCGGCCGGGCCGGTCTGGAGGCGGCGCTGCGGTCGAACGACGGCCGCGAGGGCGGCTCGGCCGCGCTGCTGAGATGCGCGGAGGAACAGTTCGGACCGGTGCGTCAACTGCCCGGCCTGCTCTACCCGAGGACCGACCGGGCCGCCGTACTCGCCTCGTTCGCGCCCCGGGTGGCCGATTGCGCGGCGGACGACCCTGTCGCGGCGGAGATCCTGCGCGCGGCGGCGCGGCACATGGCCGACTCCGCCGCCGCGGTGTGTCCCGCGACCGGGGCGCCCGAAGTGGCGCTCACCGGTGGCCTGTCCAAGATGGGCGATCCCCTGCTCGCGCCGCTGCGCGAGGAGTTGGCGCGGCGGCTGCCGCATGCCCGCCAGGTGCCGCCCGAGGGCGACCCGTTGCACGGCGCGGTACGGATCGCGGCCGAGCTGGCCGCCGGGCGGCTCACGCTGCCGGGTGAACCGACAATGCTGCACGTCACAGCCGCCACCCGTAAGCGGGCAGACAAAAGCGGACGGATACCGCTCACCTGTACCCTCCCCGAACAGGACCATCCGGGAAACCAGTAACATGCGGCGCCATGAGCTCCTCCACTGGACCCGAGTCCGGCCTCCCGGTACGAATGCCGCGACCCCGCCAGCCGGGACGGCACCGTCGGCCCGAACCGCTGGTGGCTCCCGAGGGCGCGCCCGCGCTCGTCCTCGCGGTGCCCGGTGTGCCCAGCGCCGCCACGCGTGGCCTCGCCGAGGAGGTCGTGAGCATCGCCCGTTCCGAGCTGCCCGGCCTGAACGCCCGGATCGGCTACCTGGACGGTGACGACGCCGAGTTCCCCGCGCTGCGGTCGGTCCTGGCGCGCGCCGCCGAGGAGCGCACGGCCCGCTACGAGCAGGCTCTCGCCGCCGGCGTCGAGGGCCTGCGGGAGCCCGACGGCCCGGTCGCGGTCGTCGTACCGCTGCTGGCCGGTCCGGACAACGCGCTGCTGCGGCAGATCCGCCAGTCGGTGAACGACAGCCGGGTCGCGGCCGAGCTGACCGATGTCCTCGGCCCGCACCCGCTGCTCGCCGAGGCGCTGCACGTACGGCTGTCGGAGGCGGGCCTGGCCCGCGCCGACCGTGCCCGGCTGTTCACCGTGGCCACGGCCGCCGACGGCATCGTGCTGGCCTCCGTGGGCGGTGAAGAGGCCGTGCAGGCGGCCGGGATCACCGGCATGCTGCTCGCCGCGCGGCTGGCCGTGCCGGTGATGGCGGCGGCCCTGGACCAGGAGGGTTCCATCTCCTCGGTCGCCGAGCAGCTGCGCTCCTCCGGTTCGCAGCAGCTGGCGCTCGCGCCGTACCTGGTCGGCCCGGAGATCGACGCGTCGCTGCTCGCGGCCGCCGCCGAGGAGGTGGGCTGCTCGATGGCCGAGCCGCTGGGCGCCTACCCGGCGATCGGCAAGCTGGCCCTCGCCAAGTACACGACGGCCCTGGGTATCGCGCCGCAGCAGGCGCAGGGCACCCCGGTCCGCTGACCGCACGGAAGACGGAAGTTCGGACAAGCAGGGCCCGCTCCCCTCGGGGGGGCGGGCCCTGCGCCGTGCCGGGGATCCGGTGTCGTGGCCGCTCAGCCGAAGACGACGCACGAAGCCGCGGCGACCTGCACCGAGCCGTCGTAGCGCGGTACGCCGGTCGCCTCGTCCACGGCGAACCAGCAGACGTCGCCGGAGCGCTCGTTGGCCACGTACAGGAAGCCGTCGTGCAGGGCCAGGGCGCGGGGCCAGTGGCCGCCGCAGGGCACGGTGCCGAGCGGTCTGAGGCCGTCCCCCTCGACGGCGAGCACCGACAGGACGTCCTCGCCCCGGGTCGCCGTCCACACGAAGCGGCCGTCGGGAGCGACCACGATCCCCGAGGGGTAGGCGTCACCGGCCGGGGCGCCCGGCAGCAGGGGGACCTCGGTGAGCGGCTTCAGGGAGCCGGCCGAGGCGTCCCAGCGGCACACGGTCACCGTCGGGGTGAGTTCGTTGACGACGTAGGCATGCTCGCCGTCGGGGTGGAAGGCCAGGTGGCGGGGCCCGGAGCCGGGTCGCAGCGCGCACTCGCGGTGCAGCGCCGGGGCACCGGCCTCCAGCGTGCACACCCGCACCGAGTCCGTCCCGAGGTCGACGCTCACTGCCCAGCGGCCGCTCGGGTCCGGCTGCACCTGGTGGGTGTGCGGGCCGCGCTGCCTGCGGTCGTGCGGCCCCGACCCGGTGTGCTGGAGCCGGCCGGAGGGCTTCGCGGCCAGGGTGCCGTCCGGGCGCAGCGGTACGGCGGTGACGCTGCCGCAGCCGTAGTTGGCGGTCAGCACATGCCCGGCGTACAGGCTCAGATGGGTCGGGCCGCTGCCGTCCACCGGCACGGACGGTCCGGCGAGCTCGGTGCGGCCGCCGTCGACGCGGTAGGCGGCCACGGCGCCCTCGGCGGTCTCGCTGACCGCGTAGAGCATGCCGCCGTCCGGGGAGAGGGCCAGGTAGGAGGGGTCCGGTACGTCGTTGACGGCGGCGACGAGGGTGAGCGCGCCGCCCCGCGCCGCGACCTCGGCGGCCACCAGCCCCGGGCCGCCCGCCGCCGTGAACGACCCGATGAACACCCTGCCGCCGCCGCTCCGCACCACCGCTGTCCCCTCTCGGTCGAGCCCGTCACGCGCCGACGGTAGCAGCCGAGCCAGTTCGGTCTAGACCAAGAGAACGGCGTGGGGCGGGAGTCCTTCACTCCGGTGCGGCATCCTCCGGAGGGGGCGGGGGGAGGGTCGGCGGGCGATCCGGACAGAAACGTCGGCATCTCGGCCGACGGCACGGGGGTTCCCCAAGGGCGTGCCGCCCCGCCTTCACGCCCCGACCAGCCTCGCCCCCGCCGCCCCTCGCAACGGCTCCGCGAGCGCGGCCAGCGCATGCTCAAGGCCGTGCACATGGGCCAGCGCCGGTGACACCGGAGACTCGGCCGCCGCGACCGCCGGTCCCGCGGCGCCCCCGGTCAGCGCCTCGACCGCCGACTCCACCCGCCCGCACGCCGCGGCGAGCCGCGCGTCGTGCGACGCCTGCGGATCCGCCGCGACAGCGACCAGACCCCGGATCTCGCGCGCGCAGTCGTCGAGCAGCGCCAGCACCCTGCGGGCCCGCCGCTTGCGGGCGGGTGACGGGTTCAGCGGATGCACCAGCGGCGCCACGGACAGCCGTACCCGGCCGAGCAGCTGCTCCAGCTCGGCCACCCGCGGCGCGGGATCGGCGCTCGGCGAGCCCGCGAGGCGTGCCGCCGCCTCCGCCGTGCAGGCGTGCACGCACCGCAGGGCCCGCTGGATCCACGCGTCCGTCGTGGCGTGCGTGGTGACCGGCAGCAGGACCAGCAC
Organism: Streptomyces sp. LaBMicrA B280; assembly: GCF_049222185.1. Taxonomy (NCBI): domain Bacteria; kingdom Bacillati; phylum Actinomycetota; class Actinomycetes; order Kitasatosporales; family Streptomycetaceae; genus Streptomyces; species Streptomyces sp. LaBMicrA B280. The sequence continues at coordinate 18,186 of NZ_JBMJCT010000024.1, forward strand.
CGCGAGCGCGGCGCCGAGCGCGCCCACCGCGGTCTCGCCGAGCCGCAGCGCCAGCAGCCCGGGGGTGAGGACGCCGAGCAGGCCGTAGAGGAGTTCGGCGAGGACCGTCACCCAGAGCATCATCCAGGTGTAGGAGACGGCGGCGGAGTAGAAGATGCCGAAGACGGCCACGGCGAGCAGCGCGGCCGTCGGCACCGGCGCGCCGTGCAGGGGCACGGCGACGAGGAAGCCCAGACCGACGCCGATCAGCGTGCCGAGGACCCGGCGGAAGCCCCGTACCAGCGTCTCGCCGCGCGAGGCGGTGTTGACGAAGACCCACCAGGTGGCGCCGACCGCCCAGTACCACCGCTGGCCGGACACCAGCTCGCCCACGACCAGCGCGAAGCCCGCGCCCGCCATCGCCTGGAGGGCCTGGCGCGTGGTCACCCGGGCGAGCCCGCCGCCGCCGGTCGACAGGGGGGCGGGGGCGGCGGCCGGGGGCAGCCCGCGCTCGTAGCACCACAGCCCGAAGCGCACCGCGGCCGCGCTGAGCACGGACAGCAGTACGGCGGCGGACAGCTCGGGCAGCCGGTCGGGGGTGGCGTGCAGGAACTGGGCGGTGAAGAACATCATGAAGGCGAACACGCCGAGGCTGTGCCCGCGCGGTCCCCAGCGCCGGGCGTACACCCCGGCGCCGACGACGGCGAGGAAGGCGAGGTCCCGGGCCACCGGGTACGGGTGCAGCGCGGCCGCGGCGCCGAGCACCGGCAGGCCCACGACCGGCAGCAGCGCGGTGGTGGCCGCCTGCCCGCGCACGGTGGGGTCGGCGACCGTGAACAGCGCGAGCAGCGCCGCGAGCCCGCCGGTGACCGCGCCGACGACGGAGTGCCCGACGAACAGGCAGACCACCGCGGCGAGCCCGATGCCGAGGACGGCCCGGGACGCCCAGCGCAATCGCGCCCGGCCCGGGTCCGGAGCCACGAACACCTTCTTCAGCACTGCTGCCCTCCCCATGGACACCTTGGAAGACCAAGGAAGACCGGAAAAGAAAAGGCGCCGCGGGGATCCGCAGCGCCATCGACATGTCTATAAGAGCATCCCCTGCCGCAGTGGCTCAAGTGATGCCTGATTCGATGGGCCAATGGTCCAGCACAGAGCCTCGTCATGGACACCCCGCGACGCCAACGGCGCAGGTCGAGCGGCACAGTGGTCCGAACGGGTACTGGGCCATTGGTACAGTCGTACATCATGGCCGTGGACGAGCTCGACACCCGCATCCTGCGACTGCTTCTGGAGCAGCCGCGCACCAGCGTGCGCGAGTACGCCCGGATTCTCGGCATCGCCCGCGGCACGCTCCAGGCCCGGCTCGACCGCATGGAGCGGGACGGTGTGATCACCGGTACGGGCCCCTCCCTGTCCCCCGCCGCCCTGGACCACCCGGTGCTGGCGTTCGTGCACATCGAGGTCACCCAGGGCCACCTGGACGACGTCGGGGACGCGCTGGCGGCGGTGCCGGAGATCGTGGAGGCGTTCTCGATCACGGGCGGCGGCGATCTGCTCGCCCGGGTGGTGGGCCGGGACAACGCCCATCTGGAGGACGTCATCCAGAAACTGATCAGCCTGCCGGGCGTGGTCCGCACCCGTACGGAGGTGGCGCTGCGCGAGCGCGTCCCCTACCGGCTGGGCCCCCTGGTGGAGGCGGTGGGCCGCGCCGCCCGCGCCTGACCCCGGCATGCTGGAGCGCATGAGCGATCTCGGCGCCCTCGCGGTCATCTTCGATCTCGACGGAACGCTGGTGGACAGCGAGCCGAACTACTACGAGGCGAGCCGTCTGGCCCTGGCCGAGTACGGCGTGCCGGGCTACGCCTGGGCCGACCACGAGAGCTACGTCGGGATCAGCACCCGGGACACGGTGCGGCTCTGGCGGGAGCGCTACGGGCTGTGCGTCCCGGCGGAGGAACTGCTGGCCGCGACGGACCGGCGCTATCTGGAGCTGGCCCGCGCCCACACGCGCGTGTATCCCGAGATGCGGGAGCTGCTGGAACTGCTGGCCGCCGACGGCGTGCCGACCGCGGTGGCCTCGGGTTCCTCCCCCGAGGCCATGGCCGCGGTCCTGACCGGCACCGGCCTCGGCGCTTTCGTCTCCGTGGCGGTCTCGGCGGCCGACGTGCCGCGCGGCAAACCGGCGCCGGACACGTTCCTGGAGGCCGCCCGGCGGCTCGGCGCGGATCCGTACGACTGCGTGGTCCTGGAGGACGCGGCCCCGGGCGCGGCCGCCGCGCACGCCGCCGGGATGCGCTGCGTCGCCGTCCCGTATGTCGCCGAGCAGGCCGACGATCCCGGGTTCGCCACGGCGAGCCTGCTGCTGCGCGGCGGCCAGCGGGAGTTCACGGCCCGCTCGGCGTACGCGTGGCTCCGGGGGACGACCTCCTTGGACGCCACCTAGGGCAGCGCGTACGACGCGACGCTTGGCGCCTTATAGCAGGACAAACACCGACGCGCCGGATTTTCCTCTCTTCCGCGCTCAAGGCCCGGCCGCTGCTTAGCGTGGCCCCCATGACCATGGACACGGCCCGGCCGGCCGACGACCGGCGCCGCTGGCAGGCGCTCTGGGTCTGTCTGACGGCGGGCTTCATGACGCTGCTGGACAGTTCGATCGTGAATGTCGCCCTGCCCTCGATGGAACGCGGCCTCGGTGCCGACACGGCCGCCCTGTCCTGGGTCGTCTCGGGCTACGCGCTCACCTTCGGACTCGCCCTCGTGCCCGCCGGACGGCTCGGTGACCTGCGCGGGCGGCGGACGGTCTTCCTGTACGGGCTCGCCCTGTTCACGCTGGCCTCGGCGGCGTGCGGGCTGGCCACCGACGCCGGCTGGCTGGTGTTCTTCCGGCTGTCGCAGGGCGTGGCCGCGGGCATCCTGGCCCCGCAGACCACCGGGCTGATCCAGCAGATGTTCCGGGGCACCGAGCGGGCGCGGGCGTTCGGCATGCTGGGCAGCGTCGTCGGACTGTCCACCGCGATCGGCCCGCCCGCCGGAGGACTGCTGATCCATCTGTTCGGCACCGGCGACGGCTGGCGCTGGGTGTTCTACGTCAACCTGCCGATCGGCGTCGCCGCCTTCTGCGCGGCACTGCGGCTGCTGCCCCGCACCCCGCCCGTGACCGGCAGGCGTGAGGGCATCGACCTGACCGGTGTGCTGCTCCTCGGCACCGGCGTGCTGGCGCTGATGCTGCCCCTGGTGCAGGAGCAGCAGTGGACGGGCCGGCTGAAGTGGGCGCTGCTGCCGGTGGCCGTGCTGCTGCTGGCGGGGTTCTGGGCGTGGGAGCGCTGGCAGGGCTGGTGGGGGCGGGCGCCGCTGCTGGACCTGCGGCTGTTCGCCCAGCGCTCCTTCTCGCTCGGGGTACTGCTGAATCTGGTCTATTTCGCGGGTTTCACCACGCTCTTCTTCGTCTACACGCTGTTCCTCCAGAACGGCGTGGGCTACACCGCGCTCGCGGCCGGGTTCTCCTCGCTGCCGTTCGCGTGCGGTTCGGCGATCGGCGCGGCGGTGAGCGGCCGGCTCGTCGTACGGCACGGGCGCAAGCTGGTGGTCGCCGGTCTCGCGGTGGTGGCGCTGGGCCTGCTCACGGTGATCGCGACGGTGCAGCTGGTGCCGGGGCGGGGCGTGGCCTGGGCGGCGGCGCTGCCCCTGCTGGTCGCGGGGCTCGGCTCGGGCGTCACCATCTCGCCCAACACCACGCTCACCCTGGCGACCGTTCCCGTGCGGCGGGCCGGGGCCGCGGGCGGGGTGCTGGTGACCGCCCAGCGCATCGGCTCAGCCGCCGGGATCGCCGCGGTGGGCGCGGTGTACTTCGCCCATCTGGCCAACCACGGCAGCCCGGCGCGGGCGCTCCAGCTGGGTCTGCTGACGGCCGTCGGCATCATCGTCCTCGCCCTGGTCCTCGCGGTGGCCGACCTGCGGGAACGGCAGACGGAGCCACTGGGCGCGGTGCGGAGCACGGCACGGCCGGAGGAACACGATCAGGCGGTTTGAGAAGGGTTCGCCGATCAAGGCCGCCGACCGCTCCCGGCGGCCTGTGGACTCGCGCTAAGAGCGCTTCCGCGGCTTTCCGCGCTTCGCCGCCGGTTTGGCGCCGCCCGTGCGGGCCCGCTGTGCCCGGCCGCCCGCGGACTTGGCGGCGCCGGGCTGCTGCCGGGCGCCGGACTGCCCGGCGCCCCGGGACTTCTTGTCGCCCTGGGGCTTGCCCGCCGACTTGGCTCCCGGCTTGGCCGTACGACTCTCCGTCGTACCGCCGTCCGCCGGGCGCCCCGCCGCTCCGCGCCCCCGGGTGCTGTTGACCGTGCGGCCCCGGACGATGCCGATGAACTCCTCGACCAGGTCGGTGGTGGCCTCCTGGGGCCAGGACAGGGCGACGCCGGACTGGGGCGCGTCGGTGACCGGGCGGTAGGTGAGGTCGCGGCGGTGGTACAGGCGGGCGAGCGACTGCGGGACGACGAGGAGGCCGACGTTCGCCGCGACCAGCTCGATCGCGTCCTGGGTCGTCGCGGGGCGCTCGAACGCGGCCTCGCCGGGCGGCCGGTCCCAGTCGAAGACGTCGTCCAGGGGGTGGAAGAGCACCTCGTCGGCGAGGTCCTCCAGGGTGACCTCGTCGGCGGCCGTGATCACATGGTCCTTGGGGACGACGACCACGCTGGTCTCGGTGTAGAGCGGGATCGCGCTGAAGAAGTCGCGGTCCACGGGCAGCCGTACGAGACCCGCGTCGGCCTCGCCCGCGCGCATCAGCTCCGGTGCCTCGGCGGCGGGGACCTGGGTGAGGGTGAGCGGGATGCCGGGCAGGCGTTCGTGCCAGACCTTCACCCATTTGGCGGGTGTCACTCCGGGGACGTACGCGAGCCGGAACGACGGTGATTCCTCCGAGCCTGTCACCGGGCCAGGTTACCGGCCGCGGCCCCGCCCATGGTCACCGGCCGTGCTCCGCTCCGTCCGCCGTCCGGCTCGTGGTCGGCTCCCGCACGCACGGCCGATACCCTTGTCCTCATGAAGTCGCAGCAGAGCACCCAGACGATGAAGCCCGCGACCGCGGCGAAGAAGCTGGGTGTGTACCTCCCCGCCACCCCCGCCTCCTTCCAGGAGGGTGTGGTCTCGCGTGCCGAGCTCAACGAGCTCCAGGCCGACCCGCCCCAGTGGCTGCGCGAGCTGCGTCTCAACGGTCCGCACCCGCGTCCGGTGGTCGCCTCGAAGCTCGGCGTCTCCATCGCCGGTCTGGCGCGCGGCGGCGTCACCGAGGCGCTGACCACGGAGCAGATCGAGGCGCTCAAGCAGGAGCGGCCCGAGTGGCTCCTCAAGGAGCAGGCCACCCAGGTCGAGGTCCGCAAGGAAGCGGCGCGGATCAAGAACCTGAAGCAGCAGAAGGACGCGGCCAAGGACTCCGCCGAGAGCTGATCGCCCGCTTCTCCACAGGCTCCTCCCCAGCGCCCTCCGTTCGTCGGAGGGCGTTGTCAGTGGTCGCCCCTAGAGTTCCCGTCACTTGAACACTGCGGTGCGGGAGGCACGTATGGGGTGGGTGTCGGCCGGTGACTACGAGGTCGCCCTCGACGGCAAGAAGGTGGTGTGCCGCAACGCGTCCGGGCGGTTGTTGAAGTCGGTGCCGCCGAAGATCGCGGACGATCCCGCGGTCGTCGCTCTGAAGCAGCTCGTCGAGTGGCTGGAGCGGCACGAGTCGCAGTGCCTGGCCGACGCCGAGCGGTGGATGGTCCGCTCGCTGCCGGTGCCGTCGGCCCTCCTCACCGGCGTATGGCCGGATCCCGCCTGGCAGTCGGCGCTGCGCGACCTCGTGGTCACCGGCGCGGACGGAGCGGTCGCCGGATTCCTGCGCGACGCCGACTCCGAGCGGGGCCTCGGCCTGGTGGACCTCGACGGCGACACCGTCCGCATCACCCCCGAGCTGGTGCGCATCCCGCACCCCGTGCTCCTCGAAGACCTGGAGGAGCTGCGGGAGTTCGCGGTGGAGCTGGGCGTCGAGCAGCGCGCCCAGCAGCTGTTCCGCGAGGTCTGGCACCGCCCGGCCGTCCTGGACGCCAAGGCGACGCAGATCGAGGAGTACGCGGGCGGCGTCTTCAAGGAGCTGCGCTTCCTGCACGGCCGTACCGCCCAGCTCGGCTACCGCGCGCGTGGTGGCCACGCGGTGTGCTCCGTTGTGGAGGACGGCCGCGCCGTCGAGGCCCGCGTCTGGATCGGTGACTACGACGGGTACGCGCGGACCGAGACCGGCCCGCTGGCCTGGTCCGAGCCGGGCGGCCGGGTGCTGAGGCTCGATCAGGTCGGGCCGGTGGCCTGGTCGGAGGGCATGCGCATGGCGGCGGCGCTGTACGCGGGGCGGGACGTCGAGGACGAGGAGCGGGCGGCATGACGTACGACGAGAACACGGTCACCGCGCTGCTGGACGCCGGTGCCGTGCTGCCGCCCGGGAGCACCGCCCGCGAGGACGCCGACAGCCTGACGGTGCGCACGTACACGCATGCCGCGCTGGACGGCCGCCGGGTGGTCCGGCTGGTGCCTGGCACGCTGGGCGAGGCGGAGGACCTGGCGCTGGAGTTCCTGGGCCTGGCCAGGGAGCCCGAGCCGCCGGTGGTCGGGCAGGTGCGCCGGGAGACGCTGGGCTTCCCCGCCTGGGCGCTGGTCCACGACCCGGCGAACGGCCATCACGCGCTCGCCCTGGTGAAGGACGTCGAACGGCTCGCCCGGCAGGCCAAGTCCCGGCCGGGCACCGCCAAGGAGGGCTTCGAGGCGCTGGGCGAGCGGCTGGGGCGTGCGGTGCCGCACTTCCTGCCGACGTTCTACGAGCAGGCCGCGCGGGTCTTCCTGGGACACGAGAACACCACGTACGCGGCGGCGTTCTTCGGCAAGGCCCGCGAGGCCGAGCGGGTGCACGCGCTGGCGGTGGACGAGGAGCGGCGGCGCGCGGTGTTCCTGGAGTTCGCCTTCGCCGGGGCGCTGACCGTCAAGGCCCTCAAGGAGTATGTGAAGGATCTCGCCGCGCGGCTCGAACCGGCCGCGGCCTGGGCGCAGTTCCGGCAGCTGACGGTGGAGCGCTGCGCGGCCGGCCTGCCGCCGTACGCCTCGCTGCCGCAGGACGCGCGCGGGCTGATCAAGGCGGCGGGCCTTGACCGGGTGGCGGAGGAGTGCGATCTGGTGGCCGACCTGATCGCCTCCCCGGCGGCGGTGCGCGCGCCCCGGTCCTTCTGGACCGCCTACCGGGCGGTGCTGCCGGTCCTCGCCGAGCGTCGGCCCGAGACCCGGACGCGGCTGCTGGAGATCATGCCGGCCGGGCTCGGCCGGGACGTCGAGGACGACGAGTTCTGGCTCGCGCTGCTCGCGGAGACGGGGGCCGAGCGGCTGCTGACGGAGCCGACGGAGGCCGCGGCGCACGGCGTCGATCCGGCGGACTGGCTGAGCCGTTGGGCGTCCTTCCGCAAGCACGGCGGGTCGTTCTCCCTGCGCTCGCCGGGCACGCTCGCGCTGACCCGGCGGATGACCCCGGGGCTGGTCGCCGCCGGGCGCCCGGTGGCCCTGTTCGCGGGCGGCTGGCACGCGGGCGCCGACCTCGACCTGCTCGACCTGTGTCTGACGGAGGGCATCGCGCTCACCGTGCCGGGCGGCGGCGAGCGGATGTTCCTGCCGCTGCCCAGCTGGCTGACGGACACCCGTGCGGGCGCGCGCGACCTGGCGGCGGTGGCGGCCGACCCCCGGCTGCGGCGCCTGCTGAACACGGCCATGGGACAGCTCGGCGGCCATGCGCGCGCCGCGGAGATGCTGCGGACGGTCGCCGGGCACCCCGTCCTGTCCGAGGTGCTGCGGGAGTGGCTGGACGAGGCCGCCGACGACTTCACGGGCGCGGTGGGCCTGCCCGGCGCCGACCACGCGCTGAACCGGCTGCACGCCTTCCGGACCATCGCCCCGGAGGTCAACCCGGAGGCCGTGGCCCGGATCGCCGCCCACCCGACGGCGCCGCTGCTGACGCGTACGCTGCGCGCCGGCATCCTGGACGAACTGGGCTGGCCCGCCCTGGAGGAGGCGCTGGCCGTGCTGGACGCGCAGACCCGCGTCCAGGGGCCCGGCCATCGGCACACCGACTCGATCGCCGTGTACGAGGCATGGCCGGCGCTGATCGTCGCGCGCGGCCACAAGGCGCTCGTGGTCGGGCCGCGGGAGGTGCTCCTGGACCACGAGCTGCGGCTGCCGCAGGACCCGGACCACCGGCAGCAGCCCCGATTCCGTTATGTGGACGGCGAGTTGCTCGTCATGTGGCGGCAGGGCAGCAAGCAGTACGGCTACTGGTCGTCCCGGCCGGCCGACGTCTTCGAGCTCGGCGGCGAGCAGCTGCCCTCCTGGTGGAACCCGAACGAGACGATCGTCCCCTCCCTCCCGCTGCCGGGCGGCGGCCGTGCGAGCGGCGGCAAGGCCCTGCACGCCGGTGACACGGTCCTGCCGCCGTCCCGGAGCCTGCTCGGTGACGGCGGCACCCTGTGGCGCCGGGGCAGGGACGGCCGCCGCACGGTGTGGCTGGAGTACGACCCGGCCACCGGGACGCACGGCCGCGCCTCCCTGCCCGCCCTGCTGCGCTCGGGCATCCGCGAGGACGCCGAGCTGCTCACGGAGCGCTGCGAGGTGCTGCCGCTGCGACCGGGCCTGGAGGACAGCCCGTTCGGCACCGACGGCGCGGTGCTCGGGCACTGGGTGCGCACGGAGGGCGAGGGCGGCGCCGAACTGCGGACGGCGGGCACGCCGGACGGCCGGACCGTCTCGATGGCGGCGGCCGCGACCCGGCCGGACGGTGTTCCGGTGGGCGCGCTGCGGCTGCCGGGCGGCGCCGAGCCGGTCGTCGTGGAGTGGTACCGCGGCATCGGCCTGATGACCCCGGGCGGCGACGGCCACGGCCCCGGTGAGCTGGGGCGGGTATCACCCCAGGGACCGGGCGGGGAGTTCGCCGCGGGCACCCGCTTCGTGCCCCCGCTGCCCTTCTGGCACGCGCTGCGCCCACGCGACCCGCAGGGCTCGGCCGTGCTGCGCGCCCTGACCGGCGAAGCGGTCGGCGCGGTGCTGCGGGCCGTCGCCGAGGCGCTGGCGAAGCGGCAACAGGAGCTGTCCCGCGCCGGGGAGGACGAGCGGGCCAGGGCCGCCGTGCCGAGTGCCGACCAGGTCGTCCGGCGGACCGTAGCCGGTGCCCTGCCGGGGCTGACCGATGCCCGGCTGCTCACCGGTGTCGCCGCGCTGGTCGGGTCGACCCTCCGTATCGCCGACTCGGCGACCGCGTTCGCCCGTCCCCCGCAGGAGCGGCCCCGGTTGCCCCGCAACCGCACCGAGGGCATGTTCGCCGACTACCGCCCCGCGCACGGCGACGACCACAGCGTGTACGCGGCCGTGGCCGGGCTCGGCCCCCTCCGGGGCTGGTGGCGGCAAGAGGTGTGGAACGCGCTGCGCCAGATCCGGGCGGTGAACCATGTGCTGTCCGGCCACCCCGCCGACGGCACACCCCTGCCCGGCCGGGACCGGCTCGGCGCCCTCACGGACGGCTGGGAGAGCGAGGAGTTCACCGTCCCGGGCATCGGCATGGTGTGGCCGCAGGTGCTGGACCGGCTGCGCGCGCTGGCCTACCGGGCCGCGTCGCCCGCCCTGACCGAGGCCCGGCGAGAGCCGCTGCTCCTGCTGTTCGAGGCCCTCGCCGAAGGACCGCTCGCCGGGGCCGGCGGCACCTTCCGGCAGATGGTCCTCGGCGAACCGCACGACAAGCAGCAGCGCACCGGCCAGGTGCTGCGCCGCGCAGGCCGCACCGTGGTGATCCTCGGCTGCGAGAACGTCGACACGCGCCGGGACCGCGTCAACTGGCTGGCGCTTGACCATGATCCCAGCGGCGCGTTCGGCGCGGTCGCCCACTTCACGCTGGACCAGGAGGTGCGGTACGACACGACGATCACCGGCGCGGACCTGGCCGCGCTGACCCGCCTGGTCCGGGAGAAGGGCGCCGCGCCCTGGACGGCGGCGGCACCCGCGGCGCTGGTCGCGGCGAGCGGCGGCGGTCTCGGCCCCGCGCAGGCCGCCGTCCTGCTCGCCGGACAGCCGCAGGACATCGAGGCCGAGGGCCTGGCGGTGATCGGACTCAAGCCCAAGCAGCGGGAGTTGGGCGCCGCCCTGCTGCACGGCCTCGGCACCGAGCCGCGCACGGCGCTGCTGGGCGCGCTGCTGCCCCCCGACCCGGCCGACCTGTGGAGGACCGGACCGGACACGGAGGCCGCGGGCCGGGTGTGGGCCGAGCGGCTCGGCTCGCTGGTCCGGGTGCCCGAGGACCTCAGGACCGAGCTGACCGGGCTGCCCGTCGGACACGCCGAGGAGGCGCTCAACCCGTCCCGTACGCCGTGGCTGAGCCGCACCACGGTCCTGCGGCCGGACAAGGACGGCGATCTCGTGCCCGAGGACCCGTCGGCGGTGCCCTCCGGACACGATCTGGTGAACGCCGTCGACGGGCTCGCCTCCCTCGCCTACGGCCTGCCCCACGGCCACCCCCTGCGCGCCGCGCTCCCGGCCGGGCTCGCCGCCGTACGCCGACGGCTGACCGACCCCGAGCTGATACTCGGCCTCGGCGTCGAGCGGACGGAGAAGGGCGCCCCGACCGCGGCCGAGCTGCGCAAGGCGTACGGGCTGCCACCGACCGGCGGCGCCGACGCGCACGGACGGACCCGGGTGGGCGAGGCGATCGTGCTGCGCCCCTGGTACCAGGACGTGGAGACGGTCCTGATCCGGCCGGCCGGTCTCGACGGGCCCGACGACGCCGCCTTCGGGCTGCTGGCGGGGCTGGTCGGACCGCAGCAGGGGCATCCGCTGGGCGCCGTACGCACGCTGCTCGGCGAGGAGTTGGGCCGCGCGGTCGGCGCCGAGGGCCCTCCGGGGTACGCGCAGGACCCGACGGTCAGCGTGCCCGCGCTGGTCGCCGAGGTGGCCGGGACGTACGGGCTGGGCGAGGACGCGGCCGCGCTCTACCTCCAGCTGCTCGCCCTGCCCGACCCGACGGACCGCAACCGCGCCCGCTGGACCGGTTGGCGTCCGGCCCGGCTGAAGAAGGCCCGCGCCGAACTGGCCGCGACCGACCTGGTGGTCGAGGCCGGACGCCCGCGCGCCGGACGGACGTTGTTCCTGCCGTGCGGCTGGCGCGACCCGGGTTCTCCCGCGCTGCCGCTGGAGACCTGGAAGGAGTCCCTGTACCCGGTGCCGCCGCGGCGGCGCGCGGTACCGCTGCTTCCGGTCTCCGAGCTGTTCGCCCGGGCCTGGAACCGGGTCCGGACGGGCGACGCCCCGGCGTACGAGGAACTCACGACGCGGGCGACGCGGAAGGGCAGGCGCCGGTGAGGAACGGGGGCGGGGGCGCGGCCGGAGGGTTCTCCGGCGGTGCCGCGCACGATCCGCGGCGCGGCCGAACCCTCGCCGCCCCCGCCCCGAACCGCTCCCCCTGCCCCCGTACCCCCGCTGCCCGTCCCATCCGCACCCCCTCGAAGGACTTCCTCCGATGACGACCGTCCTCGTTCCCGACAGCACTCGGCAGATCGTTCCGCCCGAGGACCGGTACGCCACCGAGCTGGCGTTCCTCGCGGCTCACGATGCCGGTCCGCGGCCGCCCGCCTGGCGGCTCACGCCCCGGGCCGTGGTCACCTTCGTGATGGGCAGCGGCGGCCGGGCGCTGCGGCTGCCGGAGGACGCCGCGGTGCCGGACGGGGTGCCCCGGCGGCTGGAGATCGGCGGCAAGTTCGTCGGCGACCGCGCGCTGGTGGAGCGGTGTGTCGTCACGCTCGCCGGGGAGCGGGGCCTGCTGCTCGTCGGCGAGCCCGGCACCGCCAAGTCCATGCTGTCGGAGCTGCTGTCCGCCGCCGTGTGCGGCACCAGCGGGCTGGTCGTGCAGGGCACGGCGGGTACGACGGAGGACCAGCTGAAGTACGGCTGGAACTACGCCCTGTTGCTCGCGCAGGGCCCCAGCAGGACCGCGCTGGTGCCGTCGCCGGTGCTCACCGCGATGGGCCGGGGCGCGGTGGCCCGGGTCGAGGAGGTCACCCGGTGCCTGCCCGAAGTGCAGGACGCCCTGGTGTCGCTGCTGTCGGAGCGGCGCATCGCGATCCCCGAACTGGCGGGCGGCGAGGACGCGTTGGCGCACGCGGCGCCGGGCTTCACCCTCATCGCCACCGCCAACCTGCGGGACAAGGGCGTCTCCGAGATGTCGGCCGCGCTCAAGCGCCGCTTCAACTTCGAGACGGTGGGCCCCATCGCGGACCTCGACGCCGAGATCGCGCTGGTCCGCGGCCAGGCCCGGGCGTCGGTGGCGCGGGCGGGCGCGCCCTTCCAGGTCGACGACGCGGTCCTGGAGGCCCTGGTCACCGTGTTCCGCGACCTCAGGCAGGGGCGTTCGGCGGAGGGCTGGGAGGTGGAGCGGCCGTCCACGGTGATGAGCACCGCGGAGGCCGTCTCCGTGGCGGGCGCGCTGGGTCTTGCCGCCGCCTACTTCCCGGGCGACCGTGACGTCCTCGGGCTGCTGCCGGGGCATCTGCTCGGTGTCGTGCGCAAGGACGACCCGGCGGACGCGGCACGGCTGCGCGGCTACTGGGACGGCCCGGTCCGGCGCCGTGCCGAACAGGGCTCCGCCACCTGGCGCACCCTGTGGGATCTGCGCACGGTCCTGGAGGGCTGAGGACGGTGCGGTACGACACCCCGGAGGCGGCCGTCGCCGCCCTGACCGACCCGTCGGCGCCCTACCTCATCGGCGTGCGCCATCACGCGCCCTCGCTGGCCGCGGCCGTGCCCGAACTGCTGGACGCGGCCGCGCCGGACGTGCTCCTGGTGGAACTCCCCGCCGAGCTGGAGGAGTGGCTGCCCTGGCTCGCCCACGCGGACACCCGCGCCCCGGTCGCCCTCGCCGCCGCCCCCGCGACCGGGGCGAGCGGCCCGGCGTTCTACCCCTTCGCCGACTTCTCCCCCGAACTCGCGGCCGTACGGTGGGCGGCGCGGCGCGGGACTCCGGTCCTCGCGTGCGATCTGCCGCTGGCGGACCGGGCGTGGGCGGGGGCACCGGACGAGGACGGACCGACGGCCGGTCAGGTCCCGTCCGGGTCGCCCCGGCCGCGTACCGGCGGGGCGGGGCCGGGGATCGCCTCCGCGCTGCGCTCCCGTCTCACCGGTCGCCCGGGGGACGATCTGTGGGACCGGTTGGTCGAGGCGCCCGCGCCCGGTTCGGCACCGGAGGCGCTGCGCCGGGCCGCGTTGCTCACGGGGTGGGCGCTGCGGCAGGAGGCGGTGGCCGCGGGCGGTGTACCGGCGCTGGATCTGCGGCGGGAGCGATGGATGCGGGCGTGTCTGGCCCGGGCCACGGCGCACGGGAAGCGCGCGGCGGTCGTGGTCGGCGCGTTCCACGCCCCGGCGCTGTCGGCCCAGGCGCTGTCGGCCCCGGCGGACGGCGACGCCGCGAGCGCCACCGCCGCCCCCACGTCCGAGAACGCGTCGGCCTGGACGACGTCCCTCATCCCCTACACCTACGCCCTCCTGGACGCGCGCTCCGGCTACCCGGCCGGGATCCGCGACCCGGAGTGGCAGCACCTGGTGCTGGCCGCGGCCGGTGATCCCGCGGCCCTGGAGGACGCGCTGACCGGCGCCGCCGTACGGATCTGCGCCGAGCTGCGGGCGCTGGGGCATCCCTCCGGGCCCGCCGACGCCCGTGAGATCGCGCGGCTCGCCGGGGATCTGGCCCGGCTGCGGGACCTGCCGGCGGCGGGCCGCGGTGAACTGGTCGAGGCGGTGCAGACGGTACTGGCCCAGGGCGAGCCGTACGGCCGGGGGCGGGCCGTGGCGAGGGCGATGGAGAAGGTACTCGTCGGGACCCGTACCGGACGGCCCGCGCCGGACGCGCCGCGCAGCGGTCTGGCCCCCGCGGTGGAGGCCGAGCTGACCGCGCTGAATCTGCCCGGCCCCGCCGATCCGGCCCCCGGCACCGCCCGGGAGCTGCGCCTCGACCCGCTCCGCTCCGATCTGGACCGGCGCCGCGAACTCCTGCTGCGCCGCCTCGCGGTGTGCTCGGTGCCGTACGCCGAGCCGAGGACGGTGACCGCGGCGGGCGGCGCCGACGCGCTGACCTCGCGCTGGGAGGCGCGCTGGACCCCGGCCACGGCGGCCATGCTGACCGTGGCCGGGAACCGCGGGGTCACCCCGGCCCAGGCCGCCGAGGGCGTGCTGCGGGAGCGGCGGCGCCAGGAGCGGGCCGAGGGCGGGCCCACGGCTGCGGCGATCCTGCGGGGCCTGGAGGAGGCGGCCGGGTGCGGTCTGCCCGACCTCGCCGACGAGCGCCTCACCGAGACCGCCGAGGTGCTCCCGGACACCGCCACGCTGCCCGAACTCCTCGCCGGGCTCGCGCTGTCGGACCGGCTGCGGGCCGGGCACATCCCCGGGCTCGACGCGACCGGGGAACGTACCGGGCGCGCGGCGGCCGTCGCCGAGGCGCTGACCGCCGCCGCCGTACGGCAGCTCGACGGGCTCACCGGTTCCGAGGACCCGGCCGACGCCCGCGCCCTGGTGGAACTCGCCCAGCGTGCCGACCGTTTGGGCGGCATCCGGCTCGGGGCCGCGCTGGCCCGGCTGGCGGCCGACGGTTCCCCGCTGATGCGCGGCGCCGCCGGGGCCGTACGGGTGCTGCTGGGGCAGGAGGCGGCGCGGACGTTCGGCGATCGGGTGGCCTCCTGGGTGGACGGCGCCGGGGACCCGGAGTCCCGGGTGGCGCTCACCGCCCGCCTGACCGGTCTGCTGACCGCGGCCGGACCGCTGCTCGAATCGGCGGCGCCCGCGCTGCAGCCGTTGCTCGACCGGGTGCCGGAGCTGTCCGACCGCGACTTCCTGGACCGGCTCCCGGCGCTGCGCGGCGGCTTCGACACCCTCAGCCCGGCCGCCCGCGAACGGCTCCTCGCCACCGTCGAGGAGCGCCTGGACGGCGAACGCCCCTGCGACACCGGGGACTTGGATCCCGTAGCCCTGGCCCGCTGGACCCGCGCCGACCTGGCGGCCCGCGAGGCGCTGGCCGCGCTGGGCCTGCTGCCGACGGACGGTACCGCCGAGAGCCCTGGGGACGCCGTCATCAAGCCCTCCGCGCCGACGCCGTCCGCCCCCGCCTCCATTCCCTCCGCCACTCTCTCCCCCGCCGACCGCTGGCGCCTTCTCCTGGGCCGCCGGAGCAGCCGACTTCCGGCCTCCGCCCGCTCGTTGGCGACCGCGCTCGACGAGCTGTACGGCCAGGGGCGCGGCGAGGGCAGCCGGGGCGACATGGCGGGACGGGGACGCGGCGGGCGCGAGGCGTCGTACCCCGGTGTCCGGGAGTGGTCCGAGGAGCTGGCCGCGCTGTTCGGGCCGGGTGTCCGGGAGGAGGTGCTGGCGGCCGCGGCCGCCGCGGGGCGGCGGGACGTGCTCATGGAGCTGGACCCGGACACCGTACGGCCCTCGGTGGATCTGCTGCGCTCGGTGCTGCGGCACGCGGGCGGGCTGCCGGAGGCCCGGCTGGCGGCGCTGCGTCCACTGGTGCGCCGACTGGTCGAGGCGCTGACCCGGCAGCTGGCGACCCGGCTGCGGCCCGCGCTGCACGGCACCGCCCTGCCCCGGCCCAGTCGGCGCCCCGGCGGCGGCCTGGATCTGCCCCGCACCCTGCGGGCGAACCTGGCCACCGCCCGCCGCCGCCCGGACGGCACGGTCCTCGTCATCCCCGAACGCCCCGTCTTCCGCAGCCGTGCCCGGCGCGCGGCCGACTGGCGGCTGGTGCTGGTCACCGACGTGTCGGGCTCCATGGAGGCGTCCACGATCTGGGCGGCGCTCACGGCCTCGGTGCTGGCCGGGGTGCCCACGCTGTCCACGCACTTCCTGGCGTTCTCCACCGAGGTGATGGATCTGACCGACCATGTCGAGGATCCGCTGTCGCTGCTCCTGGAGGTCCAGGTCGGCGGCGGCACCCATATCGCGGCCGGGCTGCGCCACGCGCGCGAGCTGGTCACGGTGCCCTCGCGCACCCTCGTCGTGGTCATCAGCGACTTCGAGGAGGGCTATCCGCTCGGCGGGCTGCTCGCCGAGGTGCGCGCCCTGGTCGGCGCCGGCTGCCACGTCCTGGGCTGCGCGAGCCTCGACGACTCGGGCCGACCGCGCTACTCGACCGGTGTCGCGGGCCAGTTGGTCGCCGCGGGCATGCCGGTGGCCGCCCTCAGTCCGCTCGAACTCGCCCGCTGGGTAGGGGAGAAGATCGCATGAGCCCGCAACTGCCCCCGGTCGCACCGGCCGTGACCGCCGCACTCGTCGCGGCGCTCTCACCCCGGTTGCGCAGGCGCCTCGACTCGGGCGTCGCCAAGCTGGCGGACCGGCCCGTGGTCCGCGACGGCGACGTCGTACGCATCGCCGTGGACGACGACACCGACCTCGAACTGCACGCCCCGGGCGGCGCGGTGAGGGAGGCGGACGCCGTGCGCTGCGGCTGCCTGCTGGCCCCGGACTGCCTGCACCGCGCCGCGGCCGCCTCCCTGGCGCCGGTCGCGGAGGAGACCGACTCCCCTGCCGGGCCGGACGATTCGGCCACCGAGGAGGCCGCGGCCCAGGCTCCCGAGACGGCCTCGCCTAAGCAGCGTGCCACGGTCCGCGCCGTACAACTGGCCGCATCCGCCGTGCTGGAGGCCGGTACGGACGGGGCGGGCGCGGTGCTCCAGGCGGAGTTGCTGCGCGCCGCGCACACCGCGCGGCTCGCGGGCCTGCACCGGGCCGCCGCCACGGCCGTCTCCGTGGTCACCGCGCTGCGCGCCGCCCGCGCGGCCGATCCGGCGTACCGCCTGACCGATCTCGCCGCCGGTCTGTACGACGTGCTCTGCGTGGCCCACCGCCTGCCGAGCGCGTCCGGCGGCGAACTCACCGCGCTGCGCGGCACCGCGCGTCAGCCCTACCGCCCGGACGGTTCGCTGCGCCTGTACGGCCTGTTCTCCGAGCCGGTGCTCACCACGAGCGGCTACGCGGGCGCGGTGACCTGGACCGCCGACGCGGAGGGCCGGCTGTACCAGGTGTCCGACGTGGCCCCGGGCGGCGCCGGGCGTGCGACGGGCGCGGCCGACCGGGCCGTGCGGATCGGCGACACCGCGCTGACCCATCGTGAACTGGCCCGCGCCGGGCTCGCGGTGTCGGGCGCCACCGTCTCCCCGACGGGCCGGCTCGGGGCGGGCGCGGGGGTACGGGCCGTACGAGCCCCCGGCGCGGGCTGGCACGAGGAGCCGTCGGCCCGGCTCTGGGCGGAGCCGGTGCCCGACCAGATCGCCCGCGCCCTGACCGGCGGCCCTGACCTGCTGTTCCTGGACGTCACCCTCACCGGCACCGCGGCGGAGGCGGCGGGCCACTGCCTCCTCGCCGACTGCGCCGGGGTGCCCCTGCGGCTGACGGCGGCGCACGACGACCCCGCGCTCCCCCACCGCGACAACCTGCGCCTGCTGTCCGCCGCCCGTGGCACCCGGCTGCGCGTCGTGGCCCGGCTCAGCCCGGCCCCGCACCCCCGGGCCGAGCTGCTCGCCACCGAGCATCCGACGCGGTCCGACACCCGTCTCGACATCGGCCTGGACCGGCTCACGGGCGCCGACCTGCCCACCACCGCGGCGACCCCGCCCGAGCCCCTACCTGTACCTGTCTCCGACGAGGCGCCGATCCACCTGCTGCGCCGCCGCGTCCACCAGACGGTCTCGGGCGGCCGCCCGGTCCTCGCCCTTCCCGGCGACACCCGCGCCGATGCCCGGCGCCTGCGCCGGTCCGGGCTCGCCACGGCGGCCGGACTCCTCACGGACCTGCACTCCGCCGCCGCGGACCGCGCCCATGACGTCTTCGGCCGGCTGCGCCCCACCGACCCCGACCGCTTCGCCCGCGCCTGGCTGGCCGCGGCCCACTACACGACCGAAGTGGACCGCGCGCTGTGCCTGGCCGCGTGGACGTCCTGACCACGCCACGCGGCCGACCCGGGCCTCAGGGCCTCAGATCCTCAACTGCGCTCAACTGCACTGGAGCAGGCCCGCGTTGTGCTTGGCGTCGAGTATCCGGCGCACGCTGTCGTCGATCTTGGCCCGGTAGGAGGCGTCCTGCCCCATCTTGGTCTGGACGGCCTGCGCCATCGCGGGTATGACATCCGGTCGCACCGTGAGGATCATGTCGCCACCGGCCGAGGTGAAGTTCAGCGCCCGCTGGGCGGGGGTGAAGGACCGTACGGCGACCGCGTTGCCGATGTCGTCCGAGATGACCACGCCCTTGAAGCCCATCTGGCCGCGCAGCAGTTGGCCGATGACCGTCGGCGAGAAGGCCGCGATGTGCTGGGCGTCGATCTTGTTGTAGGTGGCCGACGAGACCATCACGAAGGGCGAACCGGCCTGGATCCCGGCCTTGAACGGGTCGAGGCTCGCACTGGTGCCGGTCGTCACCGAGTCCACGACGTTGGCGGTGGTGTCGGTGTTGCCGATCACCTGGCCCAGCCCGGGGAAGTGCTTGAGCGTGGTCATCACGCCCGACTGCTTGAAGCCCGCGGCGAAGGCACCGGTGTGGGAGGTCACGGGGCCCGGGGTGTTGCCGTACTCGCGCTGGAAGGAGCCGATGGGGATGTTGCGGGTGCCCAGCGAGGCGGGGACCACGTCGGCGACCGGCGCCAGGTTCAGATCGACCCCGGCCCGCTTGAGCTGCTGGGCCCACATGGCGGCCTCGGCACGCAGCATCGTGGTCGACTTCTTGCCCTGGGTCACTCCGTTGGGCATGGCCGAGAAGCCAGGGCCGTTGAGCACCTGTACCTTGCCGCCCTCCTGGTCCGTCGCCACCAGCAGGCCGACCTGCTTGCCGTCGACCCGGTCCGCCTGGCCCCGGAAGCCGTCGACGACCTTCCGGGTCGCCGCCGTACCGGCGGAGCTGCGGCCGGTCAGCATGACGGAGCCCACGTGGTTGTCCCGCAGGATGCGCAGCTGGGCCTGGTCCGGTTTGGCCGCGTTGATGCCGCCCATGAAGAGCTGTCCGACCCGCTGAGCCGTGGTCATACCGGCCAGGGTCCGGTCGGTGCAGGTGGTGGCGGTCGCCATCGGGGTGGTCTGCGCGGTACCGGTGCCGGTGGGGCTCGGCGTGGGGCTCGCGGTGCCCGGGGTCGGTGTGCCCTGGGTCGCGGCGGTGTCGCGGAGGGAGGTCGTGGTCGCCCCGGGTGTGACCGATGCCCCGCAACCGGCGACGGCGAGCGCCAGAGTGGTCAGCGGAACCCCGGCGCGCAGGGCTGTGCGGCGGCTCCTGGGCCGCTGCCGGACGCGTATTCTCATGCTTCCTCTCCCGGCCTGGACGGACCGGGGCTGCCGCGTACTGCGCAACCACTTCTGTCGCGGCGAGCCCGGCTTGCTGCGTCCACCACACCGTACGTGATTGAGCATTTGTTCGCCCCACGACGGAGATGAGCGAGCACGGGCTGCCCATCGGCCCGATAAGCCGATCGCCATACCCCTCGGGGGAACCCGGGCTAAGGTGATCCTCCGCGTCGCCCCCTATCCCGTGCGGGACCACCCTCAGGGAGTCATGGGGCCCGGTCTGGGGTTCTGGGAAGCCTCGGGATTCGGTGAAGTCCCGGAGTTCTGTGAAGGTGAGGGTCTTTCTTGGGGGGATCGAGGGGGCGGCGGCCCACCGTGGTCGTGCTCACCGCCTTGCAGGTCGAGTACGAGGCGGTACGCCGGCACATGACGGACGTCCACGAGGACCGGGAGCCTCAGGGCACCGTCTTCGACAGGGGCCGCATACCCGGCCTCGGCTGGGAGGTGGCGCTGGCGGAGATGGGCCCGACCAACACCCGTGCGGCCCTGGTCACTCAGTCCGCCATCGCGTACTTCGACGCCGAGGTCGTGCTCTTCGTGGGCGTCGCCGGTGGGCTCAAGGACAATGTCCGTCTCGGTGATGTCGTCGTCGCCAGGAAGGTCTACAGCCATCACGGCGGACGCGAGAGCGCGGACGGGTTCGCCGCCCGGCCCGACGTCTGGCAACCGCCGTACGAAATGGATCAGTTGGTGCGCTCGGCCAGACGCAACGAACCCTGGTCCTTCCTCGCTCGGGAGGCCGGATCCACCGGCACGCCGCCCCAGGTTCATTTCGAGCCGATCGCCTCGGGTGACGTACTGCTCGGCTTCCGTGACTCCGAGACGGGACGCCGGATCCACCGGCACTACAACGACGCCGTGGCCATCGACATGGAGAGCCACGGCGTCGCCCACGCGGTCGGGATGAAGCAGGGGGTGCGGGCCCTGTTCATCCGCGGCATCAGTGACTCCGCCGACCAGGACAAGGCCGCGTACGACGCCGCGGGCTCCCAGGAAACCGCCGCGCGGCATGCCGCCGCCTTCGCCCTGCGGGTGCTGCGCGATCTGCGCCCCGCCGGACGACCGGCACCAAAGCGGCCTCCGGTACCGGCCCCCGTCGTGGTGTCCGCCCCTGACCGCTCCCCCGGCCCCGCGTCCTGGGACAGCCGTCCTGTCGTCAGGGTCGGGGAGCAGGAGTACCTGCTGTACGGCGGTCCCGGAGACCTCCTGCAGGAGTCACGGCACGGCGATGTGCTGCGCCGCCAGGCACTGGCCCGTGTGATGTCCGACGGCAGCACCCGCGGCACCTACGCCTGGCTGCGCCAGGTCGAGGAATTCGAGCCGGACCGCGGTCGTGCCCTGACCGCGCTCGAAGAGGAGGCGAAGCTGTGCCGACGCCTCCAGGGCCCCACCGTCCTCCAGCTGTCCCGCAGCGGGAACACCGCGACGCTCGCTCTGGCCTGGCCCGGTGACCCGAAGCGCGGCAACCCGCTGGAGACCCTGCACGAACTGCTGCCCGCGTCGGCGGCACCGGCGGACCCGCTGCGCCTGTGGTCCGTCGTGCAGGCCCTCGCCGAAGTGGCACACGTTCTTGAGCGGCTGAGCGGCGCGGGAGTCTCGCACCGGGCGCTCCGGCCGACCGCGGTCGTGCTGCACCGGCCGGGCACGGTGCTGCGCGACTTCGGCCTCGCCACCGTGCCGCCCCGCCTGGGCGAGAACCCGGGGCCCTTCCAGGCGCCCGAGCAGCGGCACGGATCCGCCGTCCGTCCCGGGCCCGCCACCGACGTCTACCAGGTGGGCGCGCTGCTGCACCTCGCGCTGACCGGCCGGGCCCCCGAGCCCGGATGGCCTCCCTATCGCGGATCGGCCGCGGTCCCGGACCGCCTTGTCCGCGCGGTCGCCGACGCTCTGCAGGAGGATCCGGGGGCCCGCCCGTCCGCCCGTGCGCTCCGTCTCGCCCTGCTCGCCGCGGCGCGCGAGCTGGCGTCCGTCCCGCCGCCCCGGCGCTGAGGAGCGTCATCGATGTCCGTCAACACCATCAGCTTGAACGCCCCACTGGTGCTCGTCCCCTGGACCGACCTGGACAACCAGCTCCGGGCGAAGGCCGGGTCCAGCGCGGGGCTGCCGTCCGACGTCCCGCAGATCGTCCATGACCTGAACCAGCTCACCGGGGGCGCCGCCGTCAGCGTCAGCCCGGCCAACGGCAAGTACAACGCGTCCCTGCTGGTGTACACACGGACGTACCGGTTGCGCCTCGAAGCCACGAAGCGGGGCACCGGCTACTTCGTCCGGCACATCGATCCGCTGCGACTGGCCGACCACGCGCGCCTCGCCAGGTCCTGTCTCCTGGTGCGACCGCCCGCCTGGCAGATGGTGTTCGAGCTGCGGGCCGTACCCGAGCACGCGGACGCCCAGTGGGCGGCCATCGAGGACGCCTGGCAGCATCTCGGCCGGGAACGGGCACCGCGGCGGGCCGCCCCTGCCGTCAGCGAGGCGCAGTCGCGGTTCCTCGACACCGTGGACCGGCTGATCGACGCGACCGAGGAGATCACCACCCGGGAGGACCGCCGGGCCGCGCCCTTCCCGTACCAGCGCCTCACGGCCACCGGTGGCAAGCGCGGCAGCGGTCCGCAGTCCGTCTACGAATTCCAGCTCATCGGACCGGAGTTCCCGCCGGCCGGCGCCTTCGTCCGCATCCAGGGTGACAGCGATACCCGCGGGAAGGTGAGCCGGGCGGCCGAGGGGCGCGTCACTGTCCGCTTCGACCAGCCCGTGTCATGGGACCGGCTGCCGCCACGCGCCGCCCTGGAACTCATCCCCAGCAGCGTGATCTTCAACAAGCAGCGGCAGGCCGTGGCAAGCCTCCGCAACGGGGACACCAGGAACTCGGGCCTCCTGTCGGCCGTGGTCGAGCACCAGGTGACCCCGATCCCCCGCAGCACCGCCGAGCCGCACGAGGACCTCGATCCCGAACAGCTCGACGCGTTCCGCAAAGCGCTGACCACGCAGGATCTGCTGGTGGTGCTCGGGCCGCCCGGCACCGGCAAGACCCGGACCATCACGGAGATCGCCCACACCGCCGCGACGGCGGCCACCGCCGACAGCTGCCGGGTGCTCGTCACCTCCCACACCAACCGCGCCGTGGACAACGTACTGGCCCGACTGCCCCGGGATCTGGTGGTGATCCGGGTCGGGGACGAGAGCAAGGTGCACGCCGACGTCAGACCGCTGCTTCTGGAGGAGCAGTCGGAGAGCCTGTCCGAGGAGATCCGGCACACCATGGTCCAGCGCGCCCGGGCGTACCAGGAGGCAGCGGCCGCGGAACCGTGGACGGACGAATTCGCCGTTCGCCTCCAGCAGGTCGACGACCTGGCCGAGGAGGAGAGGACCGCGGCCCGGCGGCTGCGCGAGGCGACCGACATGGCGACCGCACCGGCCCGGGAAAAGCTGTCAGACCTCCGGGGCCAGGAGGACGAACGGATGACCGCCCTGGGGTCGCTCACCGGACGCGCCGCACGGCTGGAGGAGAAGGCGCGGTCCGCGCGACAACGTTCCGACGCCTTTTTCACGGGCTGGCTGCACCGCTACCGGGCCCGGCGCCGGGAGAAGGAACTCACCGCGGTGCGGGCCGAGACGGGGCGGCTCGACGCGCTCGGCCTCAGCCTGCGCCGACAGGCCGAGGCCGCGAGCGCCGAGGAGGAACGCGCGCGCCACGAGGACGCCACCGTCAAGGCGGCCCGGGACACGTACCTGGTGGTGGAACGGCATCTCGGCAAGGGAGTTCAGTCCGCCTACGAGGCCGCCGACATGGCCGTCCACGCGCTCGGCAGGGCCGTGCCGGACCCGCCCGTCGCCGTTCGCCCGGCTGATCCGGCCGACGCGCCGGCCGCACTGCACACCCTGCACGGGCAGTTGACGCGGTGGCTGCCGGTCCTCTCCCAACGCCAGGAACTCACCCGGCGGTGGCAGGCCGCCATCGGCCAGGACCCGGGCCAGCTGGTACCCGAACTCGTCCGCTACGCCCAGGTGGTCGGCGCCACCTGCATCGGCGCGGCGTCCCGCCCCGAACTGTCCGGAGTCGAGTTCGACCTGGGCATCGTCGACGAGGCCGGCCAGATCGGCATCGCGGACACGCTGGTGCCGCTGACCCGGGTCCGCCGCGGCGTCCTGGTCGGTGACGACCGGCAACTGCCGCCCTTCAGCGACCCCGAGGTGGACGACTGGGCGCAAGGCATCGGTGACCCGGAGCTCGTCCGGCTGATGTCCCGCAGCGCCTTGGAGCGGCTGCGTGCCGGACTGCCCTCCTCGCACGTGGTGCAGCTGACCCGGCAGCGCCGGATGCCCGCCGAGATCGCCGACTTCATCTCGGCCGCCTTCTACCGGGGAGAGCTGCTCACCGAGAAGGACCACCGGCACATGGACCCCCTGTTCTCCAGCCCGATGGCCTTCGTGGACACCTCCGACCTGCCGGACCGGGAACGCCGCGAGTCGGGCGGGCGCGGCCCCGAGGGCCGCGCCCGCAAGGGCGCCTCCAACGCCTGTGAGGCACGCCTGCTGGCCAGGCTCGCCGCCTTCTACCACCGCCGGGGTTCCGAATGGGTGGTGATCGTCCCCTACCTCGCGCAGCGTCTGGAGGTCGTCCGCCGGCTGACCCGGCTGATCGGTGACTCCCAGCTCGCCGACGCCTCGGTCGGCAGCGTCGACTCGTATCAGGGCGGGGAGCGCGACGTCGTCCTGTACGGCTTCACGCGCAGCAACCCCGAAGGCAGGATCGGCTTCCTCAGGGAGCTGCGCCGTGCCAACGTCGCCTTCACCCGCGCCAAGAGCCAGCTGGTCCTGGTGGGCGACCTGAGCACCCTGATGCGCGCGGACGATCCCGGCTTCCGGGTGCTCATCGGTGACCTGTACGAGCATCTGCGGGACCGCGGCGACCTGCGGGCCTACCAGGACGTCATGGCCGCGCTCGGCGAAGCCGTCCCGGACCTGGCCAAAGCCGCCGACGTCTCTTCCGAAAGGGGCCGGGCATGACGACTGCGCCCCGGTTGATGAACTTCCCTGAAGAGCGAGTCCTGGAGGACGCCGCCTTCGGCCAGGGCATCGTGCCCACCCGGCTCTACTCCCTGCTCCTGCCGGTCTGGCAGGTGGAGATCCGGGCCGACATCACCGAGGGCGAGGACTTCTCGCTGATCGACGGGTTCCTGGAACGCGGACTGCGCCACGGCGCCTTGCACACCGTGGACGAACTGGCGGCGTTCTTCGCCCTGGACCGCGCCCTGGTCGCCCAGGCCGTGCGCTTCCTGACCACGATCGGCCATGTCCGGGAGGAGTTCGGCGGCCGACTGTCCCTGACGCCCCTCGGGCAGCGCTCCGTGGACGACGACATCCGCTACGTGGTCACCCGCCAGGACCGCCGCAAGCTGTACTTCGAGGCCCTGGGCTGCACTCCGCTGACCCGGGACCACTACGACGAGGATGTCGTGACCCTTCTGTCCGGTGACGAACTGGACCGGGTGCAGCGAAAGGACCACTACCCGCGCTTCACCGCGCTCCCCCCGGCCTCCGGCTTCGATCGCTCGGCCCTGGACCGCCTCAAGGAGCGCAAGGACCGGGCCCGCTTCAATCTGCCGGTCGCCCTGGACTCCCTGGAGTGTCTGAGCGAGACAGTCGTGTACCTGCCCGTCCACCTGGTGCGCGGCGGACGGGGAGACCTTCTGGTGTACGGCCAGGCCAAGGCCGGGACGGCACACGATCCGGAACTCAGCGCTGTCTGCACCCGGACTCCTCAGCTGGTCTCCGCTCTCGAGAACGAGGAGAACGAGGAACTGGACCGGAGAGCGGACGACCGCCTGCTGCGTTCCGTCCAGAGGTGGCTGGGCGAGCAGGGCATCCACTCGGTCGCCCCGGAACAGGACGACGACGGCACCTGGTCGGTCTCGCTGCCCGCCACCGCCTTCGGCGAGGAGAGGTTGCCGGAGTCCCGTATCGGCGGCTACCGCATGGCGGGCAACCGGTTCTTCCGCGTGTGGTGCCAGGAGGAGGTACCGCGCAAGCGCGCCCTCCTGCATCTGCTGGACCGGCGGATCGGCTCGCGTCGGCAGGTCACCCGGCGGGAGGCGGAAGAGATCATCTCCCGGCTGGCCCTGCAACTACGTCTGGAAGTACCCGAGTTGTCCCGGCTCCGTAGCGGTGCGAGGAAGATCGGCCTCAGCGAGCTGGAAGCCCGACTGGCCCGACTGGAGAATGAATAAAGTGATCGACACCGGCCAACTCCTGCTTGCCGAGTACGCGCAGATCAAGGAGGAGCAGCGCGCTCGTATCGGCTTCCGGGACAACCTCATCTACGCCACGCTCGGCACCATGGCGGCGGTCGTCGGCTCGACTCTCGCCCGCAGCGGCCACCTTGAGATGCTGTTGCTGCTCCCTCCGCTGTCCACCATCCTGGGGTGGACCTACCTGGTCAACGACGAGAAGATCTCGGCCGTGGGCCGGTACATACGCGAGGAACTGGCCCCCCGCCTCAAGGAACTGAGCCGGGAGCGGGCGGAAGTCTTCGGCTGGGAATCCGCGCACCGAGGCGACACGCACCGTCGCTCCCGCAAGCGGTTCCAGCTCGCCGTGGATCTGCTGACCTTCTGCGGGGCACCGCTCGCGGCCTTGGTCGTCTACTGGCTGTTCGGCCCGACACCGTGGCCGCTGCTTCTGATCTCGCTGGCCGACACGGCCGTGGTCATCGGCCTGGCCGCCCAGGTCGTGCGCTACGCCGACCTCGGAGGCTGACCGGGCCCGACGGGATGCACCACCCGGACCCGACCGGACGAACCTCCCGGCCCGCGCGTCCAGCCCTCTCGCCCCGCTCCCCGCGGAACCCGGTCCGCCGGTGGCGGGCTCTCAGCCCAGGAAACTCAGCCTCACCTGCCGGTCGGGGTTGTCCCTGTTCGTGTCCACCAGGCACACCGACTGCCAGGTGCCGAGTTCCAGGTGGCCGGCGATCACCGGCAGGGTCGCGTGCGGTGGGACCAGTGCCGGGAGGACGTGGTCGCGGCCGTGGCCGGGGCTGCCGTGGCGGTGCTGCCAGCGGTCGTCGGCCGGGAGCAGGGTGTGCAGGGTGGCGAGGAGGTCGTCGTCGCTGCCGGCGCCGGTCTCGAGGACGGCGATCCCGGCGGTGGCGTGCGGGACGAAGATGTTCAGCAGGCCGTCGCGACCGGCCGCCGCCTCCCGCAGGAAGTCCTCGCAGTCCCCGGTGAGGTCGACCACGCGTTCCCGGCTACCGGTGGAGACGTTCAGGATTCGGGTGGTGAAGGCATCTGACATGGTCCCCATCCTGACGCATGGGTACGACAGCGGGCGGGAAGAGCCGCGCACGGCACGCTGTTGGTAGAAGCGTGAACGAATTGCGTGAGGTCGAGGTGGTCGTCGTAGGCGCTGGTCAGGCAGGACTGGCCGGCGCCTATCACGTGCGCCGCGCCGGATTCGAGCCGGACCGCGACTTCGTGGTCCTCGACCGCTCCCCCGCGCCGGGTGGCGCCTGGCAGTTCCGCTGGCCCTCGCTGACGTACGGCAAGGTGCACGGGATGCACGCGCTGCCCGGCATGGAGCTGACCGGCGCCGATCCCGCGCGCCCCTCGGCCGAGGTGATCGGCGCGTACTTCGACCGGTACGAGCACGCCTTCGACCTGCGGGTACGGCGCCCGGTGGAGGTGCGGGCGGTGCGCGAGGGGGACGGCGGGCGGCTGCTGGTGGAGACCTCCGACGGCATCTGGTCGACCCGTGCGCTGATCAACGCGACCGGCACCTGGGACCATCCGTTCTGGCCCCGCTACCCGGGCCAGGAGACCTTCCGCGGGCGGCAGTTGCACACCGCGCGGTACACCGGGCCCGAGGAGTTCGCCGGGAAGCGGGTGGTGGTCGTGGGCGGTGGCGCCTCCGGCACCCAGCATCTGCTGGAACTCGCCCCGTACGCCGCCGCGACCACCTGGGTCACCCGGCGGCCGCCGGTCTTCCGGGAGGGCCCGTTCGACGCGGACGCCGGGCGGGCGGCCGTCGCGCTGGTGGAGGAACGGGTGCGCGCGGGACTGCCGCCGCGCAGCGTGGTCTCGGTCACCGGGCTGCCCCTGAACGACGCGATCCGCCGGGGACTCGCGGACGGCGTCCTGGACCGGCGGCCGATGTTCGAGAGGATCACCCCCGACGGCGTGGAATGGCGGGACGGCGGCCGCGTGGACGCCGATGTGATCCTGTGGGCGACCGGGTTCCGGGCGGCGCTCGGCCATCTCGCCCCGCTGCGGCTGCGCACGCCGGGCGGCGGGATCCGGATGGAGGGGACGCGCGCGGTGGCCGACCCCCGGGTCCATCTCGTCGGCTACGGCCCCTCGGCCAGTACCATCGGCGCCAACCGGGCCGGTCGCGCGGCCGTACGGGACATCAGGCGGCTGCTGGCGCGGGACCGATCGGCCGCCGCATGACGAACCGCCGGGCCACCGCGCCCCGTTGAACCGGTCGGTGGGTGGACCGGTCGGTGGGTGAACCGGTGGACGCCGCCTCAGCCTGCCTTGCCGGACCGTGTCGCGGAGGGTGACGTGGAGTGGCTCGGTGACGGGCTCCGGCTCTGGTCCGTCCGCTGCCCGGCCCGCTGCTGCTCGGAGCTGAACTCCGCCACATTGCGCATGTGTGTGTCGTAGTCGGCGGTGAAGCGCGTGTCGCCGGGCTTCACCGTCACGAAGTACAGCCAGTCGCCCGGCGTCGGATTGATGGCGGCGCGCATCGCGTCCTCACCGGGATTGCCGATCGGCGTCGGCGGCAGGCCCATGCGCTGATAGGTGTTGTAGGGGCTGTCGCTCCTGGTGTCGTCCTCGGTGGTGCGCGCGCGGCCCAGCGCGTAGATGAGGGTGGAGTCCAGTTGCAGCGGCATCCCGCGCTCCAGCCGGTTGAGGATGACCCGGGCGACCTTGCCCATGTCCTCCTTCTTCACGGCCTGGGCCTGGACGATGCTGGCGATGGTGAGGGCCTGGTAGACGTTCATCGAGTTGCGCTGCGCCCCGGCCGCGACCGGTGCGCCGTCGAACTTCTCGTGGGCGGTGTCCACCATGGAACGCAGCACGGACTCGGGGGTCGCGCCCTTGCGCAGGGGGTAGGAGGCCGGGAAGAGATAGCCCTCCGGGTTGCCCCCGGCGTCCTTGGGAAGCGTCAGCCGGGCCTTGCCGAGCGAGGTGTGGGTGCTGCCCGAGGGCAGGGCGAGCGCCTTGTCGATCGCGTCGTAGACCTGGGTCGCGCGCCAGCCCTCCGGGACGACGAGCGCGGCGGGCCCGGGTGCCTCGTGGTGATCGGCCACCGTCAGCAGCGGCACCGCCACGGCGGTGCCGGCGACGACGGCGCCGGCCACGACGAGAGCGAGTCTGCCCCGGCGTGTCAGTCGGGTCCTTCTCCGTGGCGGAATGTGCGTCAGCATGCGGGAACCGTAATACGCGAACCACCGCAAACTCGACATATATTCAGCTTGTCGGCCCAGTCGCCCGTCTCGACCCGAGGCCCCGGACGCCCGGCCGAGCCCTCGGCCCCCGGGCGCCGCTTTCACCCGGCCGGCTCCAGTTGCGCGTCCCTGCGCACCAGGGCGGCGTACCGCCCGTCGCGCTCCAGCAGCTCCTCGTGCGTGCCGCGTTCGGCGACATGCCCGGAGTCCAGCACCACGATCTGGTCGGCGTCGCGGACGGTGGACAGCCGGTGGGCGATGGTGATCGTCGTACGGTTCGCCGAGAGGGCGTCGATGGCCTCCTGCACGGCGGCCTCGGTCCGGGTGTCCAGGGCGCTGGTCGCCTCGTCCAGGATGAGGACCGGCGGGTCGCGCAGGATGGTGCGGGCTATGGCGAGGCGCTGCTTCTCGCCGCCGGAGAAGCGGTGGCCGCGCTCGCCCACGACCGTGTCGTAGCCGTCGGGCAGCGCCGCTATGTGCTCGTGGATCTGCGCCGCCCTGGCCGCCGTGTGCAGTTCCTCGTCGGTGGCGCCCGGCTTGGCGAAGCGCAGATTCTCGGCGACGGAGGCGTGGAAGAGGTACGTCTCCTGCGAGACCACGCCGACCGCGCGGGCGAGGGTGTCGAAGTCCAGGTCGCGGACGTCGACCCCGTCGAGGGTGACCCGGCCGCCGGTGACGTCGTAGAGCCGCGGCACCAGGTAGCCCAGGGTGGACTTGCCCGCGCCGGTGGGGCCGACGATCGCGAGGCTGCCGCCGGCGGGGACGGTGACATCGACGTCGTCGAGGACGGGGCCGCTCTTGTCGTCGTAGCGGAACTCGACCTCCTCGAAGCGGACTTCGCCCTTGACCCGGTCGAGGTGGACCGGCCGGGGGCGCTCGGTGATGTCGATCGGCAGGTCCAGGTACTCGAAGATGCGCTGGAAGAGCGCGAGGGAGGTCTGGATCTGGACACCGGTGGCCAGCAGGCTCACGGCCGGGCGGAACAGGCCCTGCTGGAGCGAGACGAAGGCGACGATGGTGCCGAGTGACACCTGGGGACCGCCGAACTGGAGGGCTAGACCCGCCGTCCAGTAGATGACAGCGGGCATGGCGGCCATCACGATGGTGATCACGGCCATCCGCCAGCGCCCGGCCATGTTCGACCGGACCTCCAGGTCGACCAGCCGCTCGGACTCCTCGGCGAAGGAGCCGGTCAGCGAGTCGGTGCGGCCCATGGTGCGGCCGAGCAGGATGCCGCTGACCGAGAGGGACTCGGTGACCGTGGCGGCCATCGCGGCCATCTGCTTCTGGCGCTCGGTGGTGATCCGCTTGCGCTCATTGCCGACGCGGCGGCTGATCCAGACGAAGGCCGGCAGCAGGAGCAGCGAGACGATGGTGAGCCGCCAGTCCAGGGCGACCATCGCGACGACGGTGGCGACCACGCTGGTGGCGTTGGAGACCAGGGAGGTGGCGGTGGAGGTGACCGTCGCCTGCATGCCGCCGATGTCATTGGCGATGCGGGACTGCACCTCGCCGGTGCGGGTGCGGGTGAAGAAGGCCAGCGACATGCGCTGGAGGCGGCCGTAGACGGCGGTGCGCAGGTCGTGCATGACGCGCTGGCCGACGGTGGTCGAGATCAGCGTCTGGAGCACGCCGAAGACGCTGGAGAGGACCGCGCTGAGGATCATGCCGAGCGCGAGCAGGCTCAGCAGGCCGGTGCGGCCGCGCGGGATGGCGACGTCGAGGATCTCCTTGAGCAGGAACGGTGTGGCCACCGAGACCAGCGAGGAGGCGCCGACCAGCAGGCCGACGACGGCGAGCCGCCCGCGGTAGGGACGGAACAGCTTGAGGATCCGCCGCCACTGCCGGGGCGCGTCCTTGGCGTCGGCGGGCGGGGTCCAGGAGGTTTCACGGTCGGGACGCATGGGCTCCTACGGAGGTGAGCGGTCGCCGGCCGGGATCGGCCGACGATGACGGAACGGATCGTAGCTCATTGTTACCTATACTCACAATGAACTGCATCCTGATATTGTTCCCGCATGACCACCCCCGATCCCGAGGGACTGCTCGCCGAGCAGTTGCTGCGGCTCACCCGCCGGGTGCACCGCATCCAGAAGCGCCATCTGGAACAGCGTGAGCTGGGCGTCACCCCCGCCCAGTCCCGATTGCTGCGCACCCTCGCGCACTACCCCTCCCCGCCCCGCATGGCCGACCTCGCCGAGCGCCTGGAGGTGGTGCCGCGCGCGGTGACGACGCTGGTCGACGGGCTGGAGGCGAGCGGCAAGGTGCGCCGGGCCGCGGATCCGGCGAACCGGCGCGTGACCCGGATCGAGCTGACCGACGAGGGGCGCGCGACCCTGCGCGAACTGCGCGGCGCGCGCCGCTCGGCGGCCGAGGAGATACTCGCCCCGCTCACCGGGAAGGAGCGCGAGGTGCTCGGCGTGCTGCTGGACACCCTGGTCGACGGGGACGCCGCCAAGCCCTGCTGACCCCTCGGCGCGGCGGTCGGACCCGCCACGCCGAAGGAGTCCGGCCCTAGCAGCCCCTGCGGTCCAGCGTCAGCGCGCCCTGGGCGGTGGCCAGCGTGTGGTCGTAGCAGCCGCCCGAGCCGTACAACCGGTAGCGCTCCCCCGAGGTGCCGACCGCGTGCCGCTGCTCGCGCGGGGCGTCGAGGGTGTATGAGGCGTCGCCGCGGTAGGTGTCGTCCAGCCGCGACCACGCGGCGCGCCTGCCGTCGCGCAGCTCGGTCACCGCCGCGCGATCGCCGAGCGTCAGCACGGTACGCAGCCGGTCGTCGGAGCCAATGGTGGTGACCCCGTCGAGGGTGTACGTCCGCAGCGTGTGCGCCGACCGCGCGGGCCCGTACCCGGTGGTGGCGACGGTCTGGTCGTCGGTCCAGGTCGCGTCCAGTCCGTCGGTGTTCTCGCCGTCCGTCCAGCGGTGGACGGAGGTGTCGGCGAGGGTCCGGGTGACGGTGGTGGTCACTCGTCCGTGAGAGGTGTCGAGGTACCCGCTGACGGTGAGCCGGTGCCCGGCCTTCGTGTCCACCCGGTTCTCCGAACCCGGCGTGTAGGTCGAGGAGTTGACCAGACCGGTCACCGTGTCCTCGGTGACCGCCCCGGTGAGGTGGTCGCGGTGCGCGTCCTGCCAGACCAGCACGTTCACCGGAGTGCTCCAGCCGGCCTGACCTGCCGGCACGCCCACGACGGAGACCTCGACCCGGTGCGGGCGGCCGTCGTCCAGCAGCCCGGCGAAGGGCGTCAGGTCGTATTCGACGGGCCGGACGTCGAAGGCGCCCGGCGCCGGGACGACATACCAGAGGAACGGATCGGACCAGCCGCCGGTCCACACGTTCGGAAAGGGCGCGGCGATGCCCGCCGTCCGGCCGTCGACCTTGATCTGCACCTCACGGTAGGGGCCGTGATCGGCCTTGCAGGAGTACGACGCCGGGTCGGCCACCGTCAGGTACCAGAACTCCTCGCAGCCGCCGCCGGATCCGGTCGCGTAGACCTCGGCGACGATCCGCTCGCTGTTGCGCGGCGTGGTGAGCGTCGTGCCGTCGGGCGTGTCGGAGAGGGTGAGCACGCGGTCGGGGGTGCGTTCGGCGGGACTGCCCGCGTAGAACGTCAGGGTGACGTCGACGCCGATGACGCCGGTGTAGGTGTCGTCGACCACGTTGCCGATCAGCATCTCGACGTCCCGCGGACTCCGGAAGGTGTCGCTGTAGCGGGTGACGTCCTTCTCGACGTGCCAGGCGATGCCGTCCGGCGAGGGCTCCGGGGTGGAGGTGCGCAGGATCTCGACACCGCCGACGTGCAGATAGCCGAGCCGGTCGTACTGACGCCCCTTCACCGTGCCGTCCAGACGGAGTACGACCTTGCTCCAGTGGTCGCCGCAGCCCTTGGGCGGGGTGTACGCGCCGCGGTAGGGAGTGAAGTCGCGGAACTGCGTGTCGGCCAGGGTGACCTGACAGGACTTGGTGTGCGGCCGGGCGACCGGCGGGGCGGCGGTCACCGGGTCGTGCCAGTCGGTGCCGAACTCGGCGGGGACGTCGGCGGCCCGTGCGGTCGCGGTCCCGGCGCCGAAGAGCGCGCCGACCAGAAGGAACGCGGTCGCAAGCATGGACATGACTATCCGTTGTCTCATGGGCGGTGTTCTACGGGGAGTTGGGCCCGGCCGCAATGAGGCGTCGAGGGGAGGGACCGCCCCAGGGGGCACATCTGGCGCATCGTCACCCTGACAGACATTTAGTGCTATAAGCGGATCTCGCTGGCATAGTGCGTTCATGGAGATCACGTCCGCAGGCAGCCCGGTGGGGACCCCGGGCCAGGGGCCACGGAAGGTGCGCGGAACGAGGCGCCCCCGCCGCACGGCCCTCGCCCTCGCCAGTGCCCTCACCCTCACCGGCGCCGCCATCTGCTACGACCTGCTCCCGCGCGGAGGCCATGGCGCACGCGCGCCCGGCCCGGCCGCCGCACCGGGGCGCGCCGCCGCCTCGGCACCGGGGCGCGCCGCCGCCTCGGGCCCGGCAGGGGGCGCGCGCCCGTCCCCCGGCGCCCCCGGTATCGGCGACCCGCTGATGCCGTTCGCCGGGAACGGCGGCTACACGGTCCGCCGGTACACGCTGGACTTCGACTGGCGGGCGCCCCGGACGCCGTTCGAGGCGGGCGCCACCGTCAGCGCCGTCGCCACCCAGGCCCTGTCCCGCTTCGACCTCGACTTCGCGGGCAACACGCTGCACCGGGTCACGGTCGACGGCGCCTCGGCCAGGTCGGTACGCGACGGCGACGAACTCGTCGTCACCCCGGCCCGGCCGATCCCCCGCGGCCGGGCCTTCACCGTCCATGTCGCCTACACCGCCGACCCCACCCAGCAGCGCCATCGCGACGACGCGATCCGGGACTACGGCTGGGTGCCCACCCCCGACGGCACCGTGGTCTGCGCCCAGCCCGACGGCGCCAAGATGATCTTCCCGGCGGACGACCACCCGAGCCTGCGCGCACCGATCACCTTTCATGTCACCACCCCCGCGAACATTGGCGCGGTGGCCAACGGACGCCTCGTCAACACGACCGCGCGACCCGGCGGCCGTATCGAACGGACCTACGACTCCGAGCAGCCGATCGCGGCCCAGCTGGTCCAGCTGGCGATCGGCAGGTTCCGTGTCGTCAACAGCACCGGCCCGCGCGGGCTGCCGGTCCGTGACGTGGTCCCGGACGACCTGGTCGGCGACACCGAGGAGTACCGCTCGCTCACCCCCGAGCACCTGGCCTGGCTCGAACAGCGGCTCGGGCCGTATCCGTTCCGCCGCTACGGCGTGCTGGTCGGGGACACCGAGCTGCCGGTGGCGCTGGAGACCCAGTCGCTGTCCGTCGTACCGAAGGACGATCTGCTCGGCGACCGGGTCGACGCCGAACGCAATCTCGTGCACGAGCTGACGCACCATTGGACCGGGGACAGCGTCGCCGTCCGGCGCTGGTCCGACCTGTGGCTGAGCGAGGGTCACGCCCGTTTCTACGAACGGCTGTACTCCGACTCGCACGGCGGCGTCGGCCTGGACGACGCGATGCGCGACGCCTACGAGCAGCACGACCAATGGCGCCACGACGACGGCGCGCCCGCCGAGCCGAGCGCCGACACACTGTTCAAGGTGATGCGCTACGACGGCTCGGCCCTGGTGCTGTACGCCCTGCGGGAGAAGGTCGGCGCCACGGTCTTCGAGCGGGTCGAGAAGTCCTGGGTGAGCACCTACCGGGGCCGCGCGGCCGGCACCCGCGACTTCATCGACCTCGCCTCCCAGGTCGCGCAACAGGATCTGAAACCCTTTCTGACCGCCTGGCTCTACGGGCCGCACACCCCGCCCATGCCGGGCCACCCCGACTGGCGGGTCGACCCGGTCGAGGACTGACCCGGATGCCCTCCGTCACCGTCCCGCACGGGCACCCGCGCTGACGGGCCGTCGGAGCGGAGCGGCTGCCGCCGACCGGGTGGCCTCTGCCGGGCCGCTGGTCCACCCCGGTGACGGTTGGCGCGACGGGACACGCCGGGCACGGAAACGTACAAGGGGTGGTTGTCAGGGGCAACTCCTTTGTCCTGGCTGCGAAGAGCGCGATGAACTTGTTTGGAGACCCGTGCCATGAAAAGACCCACCGCCCCACGTGTCCCCAACGGCCGCGTGTGCCGCCGGACCGCATGCGCCATCGGATCGGCGGCCCTGCTGGCGCCGCTGCTGCTCACCCCGCTGACCGACGACGACGCGCCCGAACAACGCCTTCAGGTCGCCTTCACCGATGCCGCCCACGACTTCCATGTGCCGCGCAGTGTGCTGATGAGCGTGTCCTATGTGCAGACCCGCTGGGACGCCCACCCGGGTTCCCCGAGCGTCGCGGGCGGCTATGGACCGATGCATCTGGTGGACACCAGCCGGTTCCCGGCCGCCTCGCCCACCCCGGGCGTCCAGGGCGGTGGCGCGCTCCAGCCCAGCGCGGGGGCGGCGGGGGCGCCCGCCGCACGGCCGGACGGTGTGCTGGCCGGCCGGTCCGTGAAGCCGGCGGACCTCCAGCGCGCCGCCCGGCTGACCGATGCCCCGGCCGGACGGCTGCGTACCGATGCCACCGCCAATGTGCGCGGCGGCGCCGCCCTGCTGGCGGCCACCCAGCAGCAGCTGGGCAAGCCCTTGAGCGACAATCCCGCGGACTGGTGGGAGGCGGTGGAACGTTTCCCCGGTACCCCTGACGTCACCTCGGCCGCGACCTACGCGAACGACGTCTTCTCGGTGATCCGCAAGGGCGCCCACCGCACCACCGCCGAGGGCCAGGACGTCTCCCTGCCCGCGAGCCCCTCCGTGCGCCCCCACACCGTCCGCACCGAGAAGCCCCAGCACGCCAAGGGAACGGAGTGCCCGACCGAGGTGGCCTGCGACTGGCTCGCGGCGCCCTACGAGGAGATCGACGACGACGGCGACTACGGCAACCACGACCTCGCCGACCGGCCGCGCGACCAGAAGATCGAGTACATCGTCATCCACGACACCGAGGCCAAGCTGTCGAGCATGTTCCAGACGGTCCAGGACCCGACCGAGGCGTCCTGGCACTACTCGATCCGCTCCAGCGACGGCCATGTCACCCAGCACGTCCAGACCAAGGACGAGGCCTGGCACTCCGGAAACCAGTACGTCAACGCCCGCTCCATCGGCATCGAGCACGAGGGCTTCCTTCGGCAGCCGGGCACCTGGTTCACCGAACAGATGTACAGGACCTCGGCCCGCCTGGTGCGCTATCTGGCCAAGAAGTACGACATCCCGCTCGACCGGCAGCACATCTTCGGTCATGACAACGTGCCCTCGCCGACCGGCGACTCCATCCCCGACATGCACGACGACCCGGGTCCCTTCTGGGACTGGCGGCACTACTTCGACCTCCTCGGCGCGCCCCTGAAGGCCACCGCCGGGCCGAACAGCGACATGGTGACGATCCTGCCGGACTACGCCACCCACTCGCCCAAGTTCACGGGCTGCCTCAAGCCCGGGGCGCCGTGCCCGAAGCACGGCTCCAGCGCCGTCCGCATGTACACCCGTCCGGACGAGAAGGCGCCGCTGATCCAGGACCCGGGCCGCCACCCGGACGGCGGGGTCTCCACGCTGGACGTCGACGACCTGGGCGCGCGCGCCTCGGCCGGGCAGACCTTCGCCGTCGCCGAGCGCCGCGGCGACTGGACGGCGGTCTGGTATCAGGGCCGCAAGGCCTGGTTCAAGAACCCGCAGAAGCAGGCGACGGCGGTCGGCGCGGCCGGAAAGATGGTGACGCCCAAGGAGGGTCTGGACGAGATCCCGGTCTTCGGCCGCGCCCTGCCCGAGGAGGACGCCTACCCGGAGGGCATGGAGGAGGAACCCGAGGCGCCGCTCCCCTACCACTTCCGCGCGGGCCAGCGGTACGTCACCGAGGGCACCATCGACAGCTCCTTCGTGCCGCGCTCGGCCTTCGTCGACAGCCCCGAGCCGGTGGTCAAGGGCGACGAGACCTACTACCAGATCCAGTTCGACCACCGGATCGCCTACGTCCGCTCCAGCGATGTGGACGTGATCGGCTCGGCCGTCACGGCGGGCCCGTCCTCGGCGCCCCAGGGCGGCTCGACGGGCAGCTGACGGCCGCGCGGTCCTCAGACACCGAGATCCGCCCGGTCCCCCATCACCACCACGGGGTGCCGGGCCGGGTCGAGCGTGCGCAGCAGCGTCTCCATGGCGCTCTTCGGCATGCTCACACAGGCCGAGGTGCCGCTCCCGTGGTCCAGGTGGAGCCAGATCCCGCCGCCCTTGGCCG
Source organism: Streptomyces sp. LaBMicrA B280 (assembly GCF_049222185.1). Classification (NCBI taxonomy): domain Bacteria; kingdom Bacillati; phylum Actinomycetota; class Actinomycetes; order Kitasatosporales; family Streptomycetaceae; genus Streptomyces; species Streptomyces sp. LaBMicrA B280. The sequence continues at coordinate 55,313 of NZ_JBMJCT010000024.1, forward strand.
CGCCCAAGGGGCGTGCGCCGTCGCGCGGCGGGGTGCCCGGCACACGGTTGTAGTCGATGGCGATGACGTAGCCGAAGTCGTGCTGATACGCCTTCGGCCACTCCTTCGGGGACGCGTAGGCGTAGGTGTCGTGGTCGTACGGCAGCTTGCTCCCCGGGTCGGCGAACGTACCCCCCGCGGCGGACAGCGTGAACACACCCACCGGGCTGCGCTTGTCGTCCTCGTGGTGGTCGAGGGTCCAGCCGCGCCGCCCGTTGTGCGCCGCCCAGCTGCCCTCCTGGTGCCAGCCGCCGCCCTGCCGTACGTAGAGCACCACTTCGGACTCGGCCGACTCCCGGCCCTTGCCGTACACGGCCACGACCTGGCGGGACTGCGCGGGTATCCGTGCGTACAGACGTCTGCCGACACCCGGGACGCGGACCGGGTCGGGGGCGGGCGCGGAGCCGGAGGCGGTCGACGCGGCCGGGCCGTGACGGCCGGGCGCGGGGCCGGAGGAGGCCGTGCCGCAGGCCGAGAGGGTCGTCACGAGCAGGGTTCCGAGGGCCGCCGCCCAGCGCGTCGAGCGCCGCACACTGTCTATACGCACCCGGACATGCTGACATGACGCCCGATTGACTCGAAAACCGTTTGAAATTCCCGACTCTGCGAAGCGACCCTTTCACGGCTTGTCCCTGGCCGCCGCCACCCCCGGCTGCCGCCGTTCCCTGACACGCTGTCACGAGCCATCTGGACGTCATGCAGATTCACGACCTTCCCTATCCCGACCCCGGTGTGCCCGACGCACGCTCGGGGCCCCGATTCCTGTGGTGGCTCTGGCGCAACCAGCTGGGCGGCCAGCTCAAGGCACTGGCCTGGGGCCTGCTCCACTTCGTCGGCGTCTCCGCGCTGCCCTTCTGCGTCGGCTTCGCCGTACAGGCCGTCGTGGACCGGTCCGGCGAGCGGCTGGCCCTGACGGGTGCTCTGATGCTGCTGTGCGGCACGGCCGTCGCGGTGGGCGACACCTTCCTGCACCGGGCCGCCGTCACCAACTGGATCACCGCCGCCGCCCGCGTCCAGCAGCTCCTCGCCCGCAAGGCGGCCGAACTCGGCTCGGCGCTCACCCGGCGGGTGGCGGCCGGTGAGGTGGTCGCCGTGTCCACCGGAGACGTGGAGAAGATCGGCTGGTTCGTGGAGGCGGTGTCCCGCTTCACCGCCGCCGCGGTGACGGTGGTCGTCGTCTGTGTGGGCCTCCTCCTCTACCAGCCCGCGCTCGGCACGGTCGTCGCCGCCGGCCTTCCCGTCGTGGCCCTCGCCGTGCTGCCGCTGCTGCCACGCGCCACCCGCCGGGCCGACGTACAGCGCGAGAAGGCGGGCCGCGCCACCGAGCTGGCCTCGGACACCGTCGCCGGACTGCGGGTGCTGCGCGGCATCGGCGGCGAGGAACTCTTCCTCGACCGCTACCGCCACGCCTCCCAGGAGGTACGCCACGCGGCCGTGCGCAGCGCCCGTATGTGGTCGCTGATCTCGGCCGTGCAGGTGCTGCTGCCGGGACTGCTGCTGATCGCGGTCGTCTGGTACGGCGTCCACCTGGTCCGCGGGGGCCATATCGCCGTCGGTGAACTGGTCACCGTCTACAGCTCGGTGATGGTCCTGAGCTATCCCTTGCAGCACTTCGAAGAGATCGCCATGTCCTACTCCTTCTCCCGCCCGTCGGCCAAGCGCGCCGCACGGGTGCTGTCGTTGGAACGGTCGGCGGCGGGCGGAGACGTTCGCGAAGCGGCGGGCGGCGACCGGGCGGAGGTGCCCCGCGGCGATCTGTACGACCCCGCCACCGGGCTGACCGCTTCGGCCGGCCGACTCACCGCGGTGGTGTGCGGCGACCCGGACGCGGCCGGCCGGCTCGCGGAACGGCTCGGCGGCCACCCGACGGAACCGGGCCGCTCGGTCCTGCTCGGCGGGACACCCCTGGACGGACTCCCCCTGGACCTCGCCCGGACCGCCGTCCTCGTCCAGGACAAGGACCCGGTACTGCTCTCCGGCACCCTGCGCGAACTGCTCGACGTGCCCGCGTCCGGTGCCGTCACGGCCGCCGACGCGCTCGCGGCCGCACGGTGCGAGGACGTCCTGGACGCCCTGGTGCAGGGTTCCCTGGACGCCGCCGACCCGATGGACGCCCGCATCACCGAACGCGGCCGGTCCCTCTCCGGCGGCCAGCGCCAACGGCTCGCCCTGGCCCGGTCCCTGGTCACCGACCCGGAGGTACTGGTCCTGGACGAGCCGACCTCCGCGGTCGACTCGCACACCGAGGCCCGCATCGCCGACGGACTGCGCCGACTGCGCTCGGGGCGCACGACGGTGGTGTTCACCTCCTCGCCGCTGCTCCTGGACCGCGCCGACCGGGTGGTCCTGGTCCACGAGGACCAGGTCATGGCGACCGGCACGCACCGGGAGCTGTTCGAGAACGAGCCCCGGTACCGGGCCGTGGTGACACGGGAGACGGAACCCGAACCGGCCACCGCCGACGAGGACGCGCTGCTGGACGCCCTCGGCGAGCTGGCGGAGATCGAGGAGAGCGCATGATCGGCGTCGCACCACCGGCCCACGACCCGGCGGCCCCGACGACCGCCACCACCTTGCCCGTCGGCACGGCCGCGACCGTACGGGCCTACATCGCCGAGCTGTTCCGCCGCCACCGCCGGGCGTTCCTGCTGCTGATCACCGTGAACACGGTGGCCGTGGTCGCCTCCATGGCCGGCCCCTACCTGCTCGGCGACCTGGTCCAGCGGCTGTCGGACGGTAATCGGGAACTGCGTCTCGGTCTCACCACCGGCCTGTTCCTGCTGGCGCTCGCCGTACAGGCGGTGTTCGTCCGGCAGGTGCGGCTGCGCGGCGCCATGCTCGGCGAACGGATGCTCGCCGACCTGCGCGAGGACTTCCTCGTCCGCTCGGTCGGCCTGCCGCCCGGCGTGCTGGAACGGGCCGGCACCGGCGACCTGCTCTCCCGCATCACCACCGACATCGACCGTCTCGCCAACGCCATGCGCGAGGCCGTACCGCAACTCGCGATCGGTGTCGTATGGGCCCTGCTGCTGCTCGGCGGGCTGGTGGTGACCGCGCCGCCGCTCGCAGCCGCCGTGCTGCTCGCCGTGCCGGTGCTGGTGGCCGGGTGCCGCTGGTACTTCAAGCGGGCGCCCGCCGGCTACCGCTCCGAGGCCGCCGGGTACGCGGCCGTCGCCGCCGCGCTCGCCGAGACCGTGGACGCGGGCCACACCATCGAGGCGCACCGTCTGGGCGCCCGCCGAGTCGCCCTGTCCGAGCAGCGAATCGAGTCCTGGACCGCGTGGGAAAGGTACACACTCTGGCTGCGGTCCGTGCTGTTCCCGGTCATCAACGCCACCCATGTCATCGTCCTCGGCTCCGTCCTGATGGTGGGCGGGACGCTCGTCCTGCACGGCTGGCTCGGCGTGGGCCGGTTGATCACGGGCGCGCTCGTGGCCCAGATGCTCGTCGACCCGGTCAACCTGATCCTGCGCTGGTACGACGAGGTGCAGGTGGCCCAGGTGTCGCTCGCCCGCCTCGTCGGGGTCAGGGAGATCGAGCCGGGCGCCGGGGACGCGTCGGTGGCGCCCGAGGGGAGGGACGTGCACGCCGACCGGGTGCGCTTCGGCTACCGGGAGGGCGTCGACGTGCTCCGCGAGGTGTCCCTCACGGTCGCGCCGGGCACCCGGCTCGCCCTGGTCGGCCCCTCCGGCGCGGGCAAGTCCACCCTGGGCCGACTGCTCGCCGGGATCTACGCGCCCCGGGACGGCCGGATCACCCTCGGCGGGGCCGAGCTGTCCCGGATGCCGGCCGAACGCGTCCGCTCGCACGTCGCCCTGGTCAACCAGGAGCACCACGTCTTCGTCGGCTCCCTGCGGGACAACCTCCTGCTGGCCCGCGACGGCGCCGACGACGCGGAGCTGTGGGCGGCTCTGGGCGCGGTGGACGCCGACGGCTGGGCCCGGGCGCTGGACGAGGGCCTGGACACCGAGGTCGGATCCGGCGGGCTGACGCTGACCCCGGCACAGGCCCAGCAGATCGCGCTGGCCCGGCTGGTGCTGGCCGATCCGCACACGCTGGTCCTGGACGAGGCGACCTCGCTCCTGGACCCGCGCGCGGCCCGTCATCTGGAGCGGTCGCTGGCCAAGGTCCTGGACGGTCGCACGGTCGTCGCCATCGCCCACCGGCTGCACACCGCCCACGACGCCGATGTGATCGCCGTGGTGGAGAGCGGCCGGATCAGCGAGCTGGGCAGCCATGACGACCTGGTCGCGGCGGGCGGCGCGTACGCGGCCCTGTGGCGGTCCTGGCACGGCTGAGCGCCCGGCCCGGGCGGTCCCCGCGGGGGCTGCCCGGGCCCCGTGCCGTTGCGCGGTGGTGAGCAGCAGTGGAAGGCTGGAGAACGGCACCGGCGCGAGTTTCGCCCGGGAACCTCCCGGTTCGCGCCGTGCGACGCCCGTGCCGCGTGTGCCGACGGCCCGCCGCCCGCTTCGGCGGTGTCCGGCCGTCCTCACCACCTGGAGGTAGTCGTGGACAGCGCCGACAGCTGGGGGGACGACGTCTACCAGCCCGATCCCGATCCCTCGGAGGTCCGGGAGGACTCGGGGGTGCTCGACGTCGAGGACACTCTGGACTTCGACGGTGTCGACGACCCCCTCGACCGCGGCTGGTCGCCTCCGGAGCGCCCCTGGGCGGTGGAGCACGACGGTGTGACCGCGGCCGAGCGGAAAACGGGCGAGACCCTGGACCAGCGCCTGGCCGAGGAGTTGCCCGACCGGGAAGTCCCCGACGGCGACGGCATCGGCGATTGCGAGGGCACCGACGGGGAACTCCTCGACAACGAGGTCGGCGATCTGCGCTCCGGCCGCCTGGTGGCGCCCGACGAGGGGGCGCACGAGGACGAGGAAGCCGCCCTCGTGGCCAGCGACGTCGGCATCGACGGCGCCGCCGCCTCCGCCGAGGAGGCCGCGATGCACATCGTGGACGAGGACTCCGTCTCCGGCTGACCTCCGGGCCCCGGCCGTTACGTCCGCGCCCTGCCCGACCGCCCCGCACAAGGAGCCGCCATGCAGCAGGACAAGCACCCCGACTACCACGCCGTGGTCTTCCGCGACCGCGCCGCAGGCTACGCGTTCCTCACCCGGTCCACCGCGCGGAGCGAGCAGACCATCGACTGGGACGACGGCGAGTCCTACCCGGTGATCGACGTGGAGATCTCCTCGGAGAGCCACCCCTTCTACACCGGCAAGGCCCGGCAGGTCGACACCGAGGGCCGCATCGCCCGCTTCGAGCGCCGCTACGGCCAGGCCGACGCGGGCGACGCCACCTGATCCGGGGGCCGGCCTCAGATCACATTGAGGGCCGCCGCACAGCCCACACCGCCGAGCACCATGAACACGGGCATCAGCACCTTCAGCTCGACCCAGCTGCCCGCCCGGAACCGGATCGCCTTCGGCGGACCCACCGGGTACCAGCGCCTGCGGCCCAGCGGGATCGGCCACAGGATCGGGCAGCCCGAGACCGTCAGCGCGTCCCCGATGTCGTGCACCAGCGCGCCCAGCACGATCGGCAGCCCCAGCCACATGTACTGCTGACCGGGCTCGGTGAACAGCCAGTCCGAGCCATTGCCTGGCTTGTCGAGCACGCCCGCCAGGATCCAGGCGGAGGCCGCCGCCAGCAGCCAGACCAATATGTCGCTGCTGGAGCCCCGGGCCGCGCGCCACAGCAGGCCCTCGATCGCCAGCACCATGTGCACGAACAGGATCGCCAGCACCGCCCAGCGGCCCCCGGTGATCGCCGCCGCCGAGGCGCCCGCGCCGATCAGAACCGCCCAGACCCAGGTGTGCGTGAGGGTGCGGTGGCCGCCGGAGCGGCGCGGGTCGCCCTTCTCCCTGGTCGCCTTGTAGACGGCGTAGGACAGCTTGTCCACGATCTCGCAGAGCCAGCGCGATATCGGCCCGAAGGCGTGCGAGATGGTGGCGGCCTTGTGGTCGAGGTCGGGTGCGAGCGCGGCGCCCGCGCAGATCAGGGCGCCGACCAGCAGGACCGGCCAGGGCATCGGGTGCCCGGTCGCGGCGGCGGCCGCCCCGACGCCGAGCCAGGCCGCGGCCCCCGACAGTGAGTGTGCTGGTCCCATCATGGCCGCTTCCCGCCCCATTCCTCGTATGCCGCTGTCCAGTTGGCACGGAGCACTGACGCCCCGTCGGCGACACAGCGTAGCTGTCGTGATCTTCCCGGCCCCAGCCGATTCCCCGATCGGGGAGGAGGACAGGCAAGATGGGAGGGTGACCCTCATCGATCAGCTGCCGCCGACCGCCGACCCCGACGCCCTGTACGAAGCCTTCGAGTCCTGGGCCCAGGAGCGCGGCCTCACCCTCTACCCCCACCAGGAAGAGGCGCTGATCGAAGCGGTGTCCGGGGCGAACGTGATCGTCTCCACGCCCACCGGTTCCGGCAAGAGCATGATCGCCGCGGGTGCGCACTTCGCGGCGCTGGCCCGGGACGAGGTCACCTTCTACACGGCGCCGATCAAGGCGCTGGTGTCGGAGAAGTTCTTCGAGCTGTGCAAGCTGTTCGGCACCGAGAACGTCGGCATGCTCACCGGCGACGCCTCCGTGAACGCCGACGCTCCGGTGATCTGCTGCACCGCGGAGGTGCTGGCGTCGATCGCGTTGCGCGACGGCAAGAACGCGGACGTGGGCCAGGTCGTCATGGACGAGTTCCACTTCTACGCGGAGGGCGACCGCGGCTGGGCCTGGCAGATTCCGCTGCTGGAACTGCCCCAGGCGCAGTTCATCCTGATGTCGGCCACTTTGGGCGATGTGTCGTTCTTCGAGAAGGACCTCGCCCGCCGCACCGGCCGCCCGACCGCGGTGGTCCGCTCGGCGACCCGTCCGGTGCCGCTCTCCTACGAGTACAAGCTGACCCCGCTCACCGAGACACTCACCGAGCTGCTGGAGAGCAAGCAGGCGCCGGTGTACATCGTCCACTTCACCCAGGCGCAGGCCGTGGAGCGGGCCCAGGCGCTGATGAGCATCAACATGTGCTCGCGCGAGGAGAAGGACCAGATCGCCGAGCTGATCGGCAATTTCCGCTTCACCACCAAGTTCGGCCGCAACCTCTCGCGTTACGTCCGGCACGGCATCGGTGTGCACCACGCCGGAATGCTGCCCAAGTACCGGCGGCTGGTGGAGAAGCTCGCCCAGGCCGGCCTGCTGAAGGTCATCTGCGGCACGGACACGCTCGGCGTCGGGGTCAACGTGCCCATCCGTACCGTGCTGTTCACCGCGCTGACCAAGTACGACGGCAGCCGGGTGCGGACCCTGCGGGCACGCGAGTTCCACCAGATCGCGGGGCGGGCCGGCCGGGCCGGGTTCGACACGGCGGGCCTCGTCGTGGCCCAGGCGCCCGAGCACGTCATCGAGAACGAGAAGGCGCTGGCGAAGGCGGGTGACGACCCGAAGAAGCGGCGCAAGGTGGTGCGCAAGAAGGCGCCGGAGGGCTTCGTCGCCTGGTCCGAGAACACCTTCCAGAAGCTGATCGACTCGGAGCCGGAGCCGCTGACGTCCCGTTTCCGGGTGACGCACACCATGCTGCTGTCGGTGATCGCCCGGCCGGGCAACGCCTTCGAGGCGATGCGCCATCTTCTGGAGGACAACCACGAGCCGCGCAAGCAGCAGCTGCGGCACATCCGCCGGGCGATCGCGATCTACCGTTCGCTGCTCGACGGCGGCATCGTGGAGAAGCTCGACAAGCCCGACGCCGAGGGACGCATCGTGCGGCTCACGGTCGACCTCCAGCAGGACTTCGCGCTCAACCAGCCGCTGTCCACCTTCGCCCTCGCCTCGTTCGAACTCCTCGACCCCGAGTCGCCGTCCTACGCCCTCGACATGGTCTCCGTGGTCGAGTCCACCCTGGACGACCCGCGGCAGATCCTCGTCGCCCAGCAGAACAAGGCGCGCGGCGAGGCGGTGGCCGCGATGAAGGCCGACGGCGTCGAGTACGAGGAGCGCATGGAGCGCCTCCAGGACGTCAGCTACCCGAAGCCGATGGAAGAACTGCTCTTCCACGCGTACGACACCTACCGCAAGAGCCACCCGTGGGTCGGCGACCACCCGCTGTCGCCGAAGTCGGTCGTCCGCGACATGTACGAACGCGCGCTCACCTTCACCGAGCTGGTGTCCCTCTACGAGCTGGCCCGCACCGAGGGCATCGTGCTGCGCTACCTCGCCGGCGCCTACAAGACCCTCGACCACACCATCCCGGACGACCTGAAGTCCGAGGACCTCCAGGACCTGATCGAGTGGCTCGGCGAGATGGTGCGCCAGGTGGACTCCAGCCTGCTGGACGAGTGGGAGCAGCTGGCGAACCCCGAGGAGATGACCGCCGAGCAGGCCCAGGAGAAGGCCGACGAGGTCAAGCCCGTCACCACCAACGCGCGCGCCTTCCGGGTACTGGTCCGCAACGCGCTGTTCCGCCGGGTGGAGCTGGCCGCACTGGACCAGGTCGAGGAGCTGGGCGAGATGGACGCCGAGTCCGGCTGGGACGCCGACGCGTGGGGCGAGGCGATGGACAAGTACTGGGACGAGTACGAGGATCTCGGCACCGGTCCCGATGCCCGTGGCCCCAAGCTGCTGGTCATCAAGGAGGAGCCGCAGAACGGCCTGTGGCGGGTCCGCCAGATCTTCGACGACCCGAACGACGACCACGACTGGGGTATCAGTGCGGAGGTCGACCTCTCGGCCTCCGACGCCGAGGGCCGTGCGGTCATCCGTGTCACCGACGTCGGCCAGCTGTGACCACAGGAGAATCCCACCGATGACGACGAACCCGGCCGAAAGACTGGTCGATCTGCTCGACCTGGAGCAGATCGAGGTCAACATCTTCCGCGGCCGCAGTCCGCAGGAGTCCCTCCAGCGGGTCTTCGGCGGCCAGGTGGCAGGCCAGGCCCTGGTCGCCGCCGGCCGCACCACGGACGGCGACCGCCCGGTGCACTCGCTGCACGCGTACTTCCTGCGCCCGGGCCGTCCGGGCGTGCCGATCGTGTACCAGGTGGAGCGGGTCCGCGACGGGCGTTCGTTCACCACGCGCCGGGTCACCGCGGTGCAGCAGGGCCGCACGATCTTCAATCTGACCGCCTCCTTTCACAAGCCTGAGGAAGGACCGTTCGAACACCAGCTGCCGCCCGCCCGTGAGCTGACACACCCCGAGTCGCTGCCGACCGTGGCCGAGGAGATACGCAAGCATTTGGGCACGCTGCCGGAGCAGTTGGAGCGGATGGCGCGCCGTCAGCCCTTCGACATCCGGTACGCCGACCCGTTGCGCTGGAACGACGAGGAGGTCAAGGGCGCCGAGCCGCGCAGCGCGGTGTGGATGCGCGCGGTCGGACCACTGGGCGACGACCCGCTGGTCCATACCTGCGCGCTGACCTACGCCAGCGACATGACGCTCCTGGACGCCGTGCGCATCCCCATCGAACCCCTGTGGGGCCGCCGGAGCTTCGACATGGCCTCGCTGGACCACGCCATGTGGTTCCACCGGCCGTTCCGCGCCGACGAGTGGTTCCTGTACGACCAGGAGTCGCCGATCGCCACCGGCGGGCGGGGTCTTGCCCGCGGGCGGATCTACGACATCGAGGGTCGACTGCTCGTCTCGGTCGTCCAGGAGGGACTGTTCAGGTCCCTGTAGCGAACCGCCGGCCGGGTTCGATCGCGGGTGCTCAGACCTCCGCGGGCCGAGGCGTTCCGCGTCGCAGCCAGGCGCGCAGACGGCGTGTGGAGCGCGGCGGCGTCGGCCCGGTTCCGGGGCACCGGGGTGCGGGGGCCGGAGCGGGCCGCACCCGTGGCGCAGGGCGCCGCTCGGACGGCCGCACCCGTGGCGCAGGGCGCCGCTCGGACGCGCGCCCGCCGGGGATCCGGCGCGGCTCGGCGGCCCGCAGCGGCGAATCCGCCGCCCCCGTTGTCGGCTCGGCCTTGCCCGCCATCGAGTCGTCCGTGGGCTCCGTTGCTTTCACCGGCGTCGGCATCGGCGTCTCCGTCGGTTCGACCGGTGCCGTGACCGTGCGCGCCAGCGGCGGGATCGGCCGTGCCGTCGGACGCGTCGCAGGACCGGTGCGGCGGACGGCCGGGCGCGGGGCCGGTGAGAGGGCCCGTGCTTCCTCGACCGAGTGCGCGAGGTCGCTGCGCAACCACTCGATCTCGTCCGCGTCCTGCGCGGTCGTGATCCGCTCGGCGACCCGCGCGAACGAGGTTCCGGCGAGGGTCTGACCGGGCAGGGCGGGCCGCAATCGGTTCACCCAGGCGCGCTCGTAGGGGTCCTCGACGACGTCGGCGACCTCGACCGGCGGCAGCAGGGCGGCCAGGGCCCCGGCCTTGGCCCATGGGTCCTCGGCCTGACGCAGCAGGCACCCCAGTTGCCGCATGCGCCAGTTGCGGGCGCGCAGGTCCACGCCCTCCGCGAGCTGGCCGCGCAGCGTCTCGGGTGTGCACCCCTTGAGCAGAGACGTGTTCTCGGTGACGGACGCGAAGTGCTGCAGTTCCTCGGAGAGATAGAGCCAGACCACGGCGCCGTACCGGTTGACGTAGACCTTCGCGGGGACGAGCAGGCCCAGGCGGGCGAGCCGGGTGAAGCGGCCGGCGGAGATGTCCATCAGCTCGGCGCCGTCGGTCGTGCCCACGACGCGCACCCGCTCGCGGAGCGTGTCCGGGAAGCCGTCCCGCGCCCGGAGCCGGTCGATCTCCGCGCGCTCCACCAGTCGGCCCCCTCCCCCGCCCTCGTCGGGCACGGTCCGCACATGGCCGAGCTGGACGGCAAGGTCGAACTCGCCCCGCAGGAAGCCCAGTTCACGAGCGGCTCGGCTCGGCGTGCAGGTGTCGGGGCGGACTGGTTCGAAGGTGTGTGCCGACATGGTCGTACTCCCCCATGGAGTCGGTGGCTCACGCCCTGTGCGATCGCCGTGCACACACCGTAGCCGGATCGGCGCATCGCGTGGTTGGCCTGTGGATAACTCCGTGAGGCTTCGAGAACTCGCAGGTCAGAGGTCTGTGCTCGGTGCGCGCTCGGGTTTCCGGGCGTCGACGCCGAGATGTTCGCCGACCCGGTTCACGAGCAGGGTCATCTCGTACGCTATCTGCCCGATGTCGGCCTCCGCCCCGCTGAGCACGCACAGGCAGCTGCCGGAGCCGGCTGCGGTCACGAACAGCACGGCGTCGTCGTACTCGATCATCGTCTGGCGTACCGCGCCCGCGCCGAAGTGGCGTCCCGAGCCCTTTGCCAGGCTGTGCAGTCCGGACGCCACGGCGGCGAGGTGTTCGGCGTCCTCGCGGCGCAGCCCGGTGCTCGCGCCGGTGACCAGTCCGTCGTTGGACAGGACCAGCGCGTGCCGTACATCGTCCACACGTTCCGTCAGATCGTCCAGGAGCCAGCCGAGTCCCTGGTTCTGCGCCATTTCCGTCTCCCCCTGCGATCTCTCCCCCCTGGCCGGAGGAACCCTCCGCAAGCCTTCCCCACGTGCGGCGTACGGGCAAGCAGGATGGGGGCATGGCACAGAAGATGACCGATGAGGAATGGCGGGCGTTCGTCTCAAAAGGCACCCGCACCGGCAAACTGTCCACTGTTCGCGCCGATGGGAGCCCGCATGTGGCCCCGGTCTGGTTCCTGCTGGACGGGGACGAACTGGTCCTTCTCACCGGCCGGGACACCGTGAAAGGGCGGAATCTCGCCCGTGACGGGCGTGTCGCGCTCTGCGTGGACGACGACCGGCCGCCGTTCCATTTCGTGATGCTCAGCGGACGCGCCCGGCTGTCCGAGGACCCGGCGGAACTGCGCCACTGGGCCGCGCGGGTCGCCGCCCGGTACATGGGCGAGGACCGTGCCGAGGAGTTCGGCGCCCGCAACGGCGTTCCCGGTGAGCTGCTGGTGCGCGTCCCCGTCGAAGAGGTGGTGGCGATCCGGGATCTGGCGGCCTGAGCGGCGGCCCCGGCCGTTCGGCACTCGATCGTCCGCCGCCGGAACGCGAGACACACAGGGCCCAGGAAGCAGGGCATCATGCGAGTCATGAGCGACGACCACGCAGCTGTCCAGGAGTTCTTCACCGCGCGGGCCGCCGGCTGGGACAGCAAGTTCTCCGGCGACGGGCCCGCGTACGCGGCCGCCGTGGCCGACCTCCGGCTGCGGACGGGTGACCGTGTGCTGGACGCGGGCTGCGGAACGGGGCGCGCGCTGCCTCCGCTGCGGGCCGCCGTGGGCCCCACCGGTGTGGTGCTCGGCGCCGATCTGACCCCGGCGATGCTGACGGCGGCCGCAGCGGCGGGCCGGGCCCGGGAGGGGGCGTTGCTGCTCGCGGACGTGGCCGCCCTGCCGCTGCGCCCGGAGTGCCTGGACGCGGTCTTCGCGGCAGGGCTGATCGCCCATCTGCCGCGCCCGGTGGAGAACCTGCGGGAGCTCGCCCGGGTGGTACGGCCCGGCGGGCGGCTCGCTCTGTTCCACCCCATCGGCCGTGCGGCCCTGGCGGCGCGACAGGGCCGGCAGATCACGCCGGAGGACCTGCGGGCGGAACCCAATCTCCGGCCCCTGCTGTCCCGTTCGGGGTGGCGCATGACGTCGTACGTCGACGAGGACGCCCGTTTCCTCGCCCTCGCCGTGCGCGAGGACTGAGGGATCAGATGTTTGCGGCGACGGCGGCCGCGAAGGCGTCGGGGTCGTCGAACATGATGTTGTGCCCGGCGCCGGGCACCGTCCGCACCCGTACACCGGCCGCCTCCAGCCGCTCCAGGTCATCGAGCTCACCGCTCTTCTCCCCCTGGAGGTAGATCCGGTCGATGTCCAGGCATTCCAGGATCGTGCGCATGACCGGGTCGGAGCCGCGCCGCAGGCCGACGGCGCTGCGATGCAGGGCGCGCGGGTCCGCCAGCCGCATGGTGGCCGCCCACAGCGGACCGACGGAGGCCAGAACCCGCGGGTACGCCTCCTCGACGAACTCGTCCTCCTCGTAGGCGGCGATAGCGCTGCTGCCCGCCGTCAACGGTGGGAAGGCGTCCAGATTGGCCTCGGACAGCACCAGCCGGGAGACCAGTTCGGGCCGCCGGTGCGCGAGCACGATGGCGACGGCGCCGCCCATGCTGTGCGCGATCAGCTCGGCGCCGCCGACTCCGGCCGCGTCCAGCGCGGCCGCGACCGCGTCGGCATGCTCCTCCAGCGTGTAGCCGAAGCGCCGGGGCCGGTCGCTGAGGCCATGGCCGGGCAGGTCCATGAACAGGCTGCGCCTGCCCGCGAGTTCGGGGCGAGCCGCGATGTGCGCGTGATAGGGCGCGGACATCGACCCCAGCCCATGGAGGTAGACCCGGGCGGGCTCCGCCCCCGAAACCTCGGTCCAGCGGATCCGGCTTCCCTCGCCATCGAACACGGCCTGTTGCACAGCACCCTCCCTGTCGGCTTTGATCACCGTCCCGAGACAATACATCGATGGCGAGGTATTACGTCAACGTAGTATCGAGGGATCGCTGTACAGCGTCGTCGTACGGAAGAATGCGGGGCATGCTCGAACTCGCCATCCTGGGATTCCTGTACGAGGCCCCGCTGCACGGATACGTCCTGCGTCGTCACATCACGGCGCTCACCGGGCATGTGAGGCCGGTCGCGGAGAGCACGCTGTATCCGGCGATCAAGCGCTTGGAGAAGGCCGGACTGCTGGTGCGGGCCACCGAGCCGGGCGCCGTGGCCGCGCCGCGTCATGTGCTGCGGCTGACCGAGGAGGGCCGACAGGAGCTGCGACGCCGACTCGCCGAGCCCGGGCGGCGCGAGATCACGGACGAGAACCAGTGGTTCGTCCTGCTCGCCTTCCTGCGCCATCTCCCGGACCCCACCGCCCAGGCCGCGGTGCTGAAGCGGCGGCTCGCCTTCCTGGAGGAGCCGACGAGCTTCTTCTACGACGGCGACCGGCCGGTCCGCGCCGAGGAAGTGGACGACCCCTTCCGGCAGGGGATCCTCACCATCGCGCGTGCCACGAGCCGGGCCGAGCTCGGCTGGCTGCGCGACACTCTCGCGTCACTCGACGGAGTCTGAGGTGTCCAGGTGCCGCACCGGGCAGCCGCGCAGTCCCGGAACCGGACGGGTGCCGAGGTCGGCCACGCGGTAGCCGTTCGGGTAGCCCTTGATCTCCCGGTTCTGGCGGGCGAAGTGGGGTGCGCGGCGCGGCGGCAGCAACCGCACCATCCGGCCGCGCGCCCGGACGCCGCGGCGCACCAGGGCCACGGTGGCCGCGCCGGGCCGCTCATAGCGGAAGGCGTTCAGCAGCGGCTCGTCGAGCAGCGCGAGCACACCGGCGCGCAGCAGGGGCGCCAGGGGGCGTGGGTACCAGGACGCCATCAGGCCGAGGGTGGCGTCGGAGACGCGCCGGGCCCCCTCGTCCCAGCCGAAGTTCGCCTCCTCGTAGGTGTCGAGGAGGGTTTCGAACTCTTCGTAGGTCTTGGGGAGGTCGGGGATGCCCATGTGCCGGCCGAGCGTCCGGTAGTACTCGGCGGCGGCGACGATCTCGTGCCGGGACAGCCGGCGCCAGCCGTAGGTGTCGATCCAGCGCTTGGGCACCACGACGAAGGTGCTGAGCACATACCGCATGTCGTCGTCGCTGATGTCGTAGCTGCGGTGCATCTGGTTGATGCGGCGGATCGCCGTGCGCCCCTGTTCGGCGGCGAAGCCGTGCTCCACGACGGTGTCGAGGAGCAGCGCGGTGTCGTCGTACCGCTTCTGCGTACGGTCGGTCAGCTCGGCGGTGCGCGCGAGGAGACGGCCGATGCTCGGGACGGCATAGGTGCGATACAGGGCCAGTTCGAGGGCGCGTGTGTAGTCCCAGGGGAATTCGTAGACGGCGCTGAGCCGGTAGATCTCCGGTGCGTCCGCCACCGGGTCCAGCCGACGGATCCGCTCCAGCCGTTCGAAGCGCTTCACCGCGTCGTCCCCCTTCTGTCTTCTGTCGCCGGAGGCCAACTCTATGGGGAGCACGGGGAGATGAACCATCACCGATCTGCCCATTTTGAAAGGAGGACGGACGCCCTTGCTTCGATGGGTTCCGCGCCCTGTGCGGCCCCGGGGTGGGGGCGGTCTGGGGAAGTCCCGTGGAGACCGTGGTCGATTCGCCCCCGTCCAGGGGGAAAGTTGCAGGTCCGCGTGGTGTGAGGAGTCGTGACAAGGGCCTTCCGTCCGCATTAGGGTGCGCGCGGTTGGACAAGCCACTGGGAGGCAGGGATGGCCGGGACGGACGATGGGGCCGTCGCCGCCGCGGACGATGCGCTGTATGTGCTGACGGCGGTGCTGCTGACGCCGGCGCAGTTCCCGAGCGTGCTGGGCGACGATTATCCGGAGTCGTGCGCGACGCTGGGGCTCGCGCCCCGCGCCGATGGGTACGGACTGGTGCTCGGGCAGGACGGCGACGGCGCCCGCTGGACGGTCGTCATCGACGATGTCTCGCTGGTCGCGGTGGCGATCGCGTCCTGGGACTGCGGCCTGGAGTACGAGCTGTCGCCGGAGGAGCACGCGATCGTGACCGCGCTGCCCGGCTGGCCGCTGGCGGTCGCCGTGGCGGCTCCTGGTGTTCCGGCGCCGCACGACCCCGCTCCCGAGACGGGCGAGCGGCCCCCGCTGTGTCCCCCGGACACCAGCGTCTGGGGCCCGGCTCAGCGGCGTCTGGGCGCCGATGAGATCGCGTCGCAGTGGGCGGCCTGGCGGCAGCAGATCGACGACGACGAGTTCGCCGTACCCGGCGGCCGGGCCGGCACTGCCGAGCCCTCGGCGCGGCCCGAAGGGAGCGCCGAGGGGGCCGAGGGCGCTTCGGAACCGCCGAGCGGCGGACACCAGGGGATCCGGCGGGTGCTCACGGAGGCGCGCGCCTATGTCGACTCACCGCCGCCGCTGGGCCGGGTGCGCTCCACCTTCGCTCCCGGCGACGCCCGCACCCTGCGCGCGGACGGCCCCGGCTGGTCGATGGTGGCGCGCACCGACGACATCGCCTTCGTCCTGCTCGACGAGGAGCCCGGCGAGGTCCTGCCGGTCGGCCGCGGCCCGGAGCTGCCCGGGCTGCTGGACGCCCTCGACAGGATGGCCGTACGACCCCTGTGATCAGGGGCGGCGCCGGGTCCGTCTCAGCGGCCGATCTCCTTGCGGCTGAGCCTGCGGAGCCTGCGCCGCTGGGACGGGTCAAGCGCCAGGTAGCCGGCGGCCGGGATTCCGACCACGACCAGGAGCACCACCCACAGGGGCAGCCCCAGGAGCAGCAGCACCAGGCCGACCGCCACACCCCCGACGGCGATCTTCGCGTTTCTCGACATGAGCGTCGCCTCCTTCAACGGCCACTGCCGTTCTCTGCTGTGAGAACGGCCTCCGGCCCCCCGCGGTTCCGGGCCTCGCCCCTGAGACATCCCTGATGTGTGCCCCTAGTGGGCGGGCGTCCCGGGTCGGGCGGCAGCCACGGAGCGTGGCGAGGCGACCCAGGTCACGACGTCAGCATAGAGGGGTCGCCGCGCGGACGCCCCTGTCGTGCGCGACGGAACGGCCGGGGGTCACGGCACGCGTACACGGCCGCGCCCCCGGCCTTCCTCCGTCAGCGCCTCGCGCTCGTGGCCGTCAGCCGCGCGCGCCCAGCAGATGGTCCATCGCCAGCTGGTCGAGGTGCTCGAACGCCATGCCGCGCGCGGCGGCGGCATCGACGTCGAAGTCCTCGAAGGCGGCGCGGTCGGCGAGCAGGGCGTCCAGGCCGTCGGACGCGGTCGGCTGGGCCAGCTGGTCCAGGCGGGCGGCACGCAGGGCCGCCTGCACCTCCGGGTCGGCGCGGAAGGCGGCCGCGCGGTCCTTGAGGATCAGGTAGTTGCGCATGCAGCCCGCGGCCGAGGCCCACACGCCGTCGAAGTCCTCGGTCCGCGGCGGCTTGAAGTCGAAGTGCCGCGGGCCCTCGTAACCGGCGCTCTCCAGGAGGTCGACCAGCCAGAACGCCGCCCGCAGGTCGCCGGCGCCGAACCGCAGGTCCTGGTCGTACTTGATGCCGGACTGGCCGTTGAGGTCGATGTGGAAGAGCTTGCCCGCCCACAGGGCCTGCGCGATGCCGTGCGGGAAGTTCAGGCCGGCCATCTGTTCGTGGCCGACCTCCGGGTTGACGCCGTACAGCTCCGGGCGCTCCAGGCGCTCGATGAAGGCCAGGGCGTGACCGACGGTGGGCAGCAGGATGTCGCCGCGGGGCTCGTTTGGCTTGGGCTCGATGGCGAAGCGGAGGTCGTAGCCCTGGGCGGTGACGTACTCGCCGAGGAGGTCGAACGCCTCCTTCATGCGGTCGAGGGCGTCGCGCACGTCCTTGGCGCCACCGGACTCGGCGCCCTCACGGCCGCCCCAGGCGACATACGTCTTGGCGCCCAGCTCGGCCGCCAGGTCGATGTTGCGGATCGTCTTGCGCAGCGCGTACCGGCGCACGTCGCGGTCGTTGGCGGTGAAGCCGCCGTCCTTGAAGACGGGGTGGGTGAAGAGGTTCGTGGTGGCCATGGGCACCGTCATGCCGGTGGCGTCCAGGGCCTGGCGGAAGCGCTTGATGTGCGACTCACGCTCGGTGTCGGAGGACCCGAAGGGGATCAGGTCGTCGTCGTGGAAGGTCACTCCGTAGGCGCCCAGCTCGGCCAGGCGCCGCACCGTCTCGACCGGGTCGAGGGCGGAGCGGGTGGCGTCGCCGAACGGATCCCTTCCCTGCCAGCCGACGGTCCACAGACCGAAGGTGAACCTGTCCTCGGGGGTGGGCTGGAAGCTCATGGCGCGGCTCCTTGTTCCGTACGACTATTTCGTCATGGCTGTTTACAAATTAGTATGCGACCACGCCTCTGGGAAGAGACAAGGTGTCTTCGACCACAAGGTGTCTTCGACAGATGTCTTCCACGGGCGCCCTCAGGGGTGTCCTCGGGAGCCCCCACAGCACATCCCGCTGAGCCGCGGAAGAGGGAGAACCCCATGTCAGCAGCGGAGGGTCCGCTTGTCGTCGGCGTGGACACGTCCACCCAGTCCACGAAGGCGCTGGTCGTCGACGCGGCCACCGGGCAGGTGGTGGCGAGCGGCCAGGCGCCGCACACCGTCACCACCGGCGGGGGCCGGGAGAGCGATCCGCGCCAGTGGTGGGACGCCCTGTGCGAGGCGCTGCGCCAGTGCGGTGACGCGGCGCACGAGGCGGCCGCGATCTCGGTCGGCGGCCAGCAGCACGGCCTGGTCACGCTGGACGAGCGTGGCGAGCCGGTGCGGCCGGCGCTGCTCTGGAACGATGTCCGCTCGGCGCCGCAGGCCCACCGGCTGGTGGAGGAGCTGGGCGGCCCGAAGGTATGGGCCGAGCGCACCGGCAGCGTGCCCGGGGCCTCGTTCACGGCGAGCAAATGGGCTTGGCTCGCCGAGCACGAACCGGAGGCGGCCCGCGCGACCAGGGCTGTACGGCTCCCCCACGACTACCTCACCGAGCGCCTGACCGGGCAGGCCGTCACCGATCGCGGCGATGTCTCCGGCACCGGCTGGTGGGCGTCCGGCACGGAGCGGTACGACGAGGACACCCTGGCGCACCTCGGGCTCGACCCGGCACTGCTGCCCCGGGTGGTGCGTCCGGGCGAGGTGGCCGGGACCGTACGCGACGGACACGGACTGCCTTTCTCCAAGGGCACGTTGGTGGCTTCCGGCACCGGTGACAACGCGGCGGCCGCGCTGGGCCTCGGGCTGCTGCCCGGCACCCCGGTACTGAGCCTCGGGACCTCCGGCACGGTGTACGCCGTGTCCCGGCACCGCCCGGCCGATCCCACCGGCACGGTGGCGGGCTTCGCCGACGCGCGCGGGGACTGGCTGCCGCTGGCCTGCACCCTGAACTGCACCCTCGCCGTGGATCGCGTCGCGGCCCTGCTGGGCCTGGACCGCGAGGCCGTCGCGCCCGGCGGCTCCGTGACGCTCCTGCCGTTCCTGGACGGCGAACGCACCCCCAACCTGCCGAACGCCTCCGGGCTGCTGCACGGGCTGCGCCACGACACGACCGCGGGCCAGCTGCTCCAGGCGGCGTACGACGGGGCGGTGCACTCCCTGCTCGGCGCGCTCGACCTGGTCCTCGACGAGGACGCGGACCGCGACAGCCCGCTGCTGCTGATCGGCGGCGGCGCGCGGGGCCATGCCTGGCAGCAGACCGTACGACGGCTGTCCGGGCGGCCGGTCCAGCTCCCCATGGCCAAGGAACTGGTCGCCCTGGGCGCGGCGGCCCAGGCGGCCGGGCTGTTGACCGGCGAGGATCCGGCTGCGATCGCCCGGCGCTGGAACACCGCGGCGGGACCGGTGCTGGAGCCCGTGTCCCGGGACGAGGAGACGCTGGCCCGGATCGGCGGGGTACTCTCCGACGCGGCCCCGCTGCTGGAACGGGGTACGGAAGACCGCTGAGCCGCGCCGCCGGGCCCCGGAACGAGGATTGACGCAGGCATGACCGCACCGCTGCACGAGGCCCGACCCACGGGAGTCGGCCGGGCTCTGCCGGACACTCAGCAGGGCATGCGCCGGCGCAATCTCGCCCGGGTGCTGCACGCGGTCAGCGCCGAGGGTTCACTCTCCCGGGCCGCGGTGGCCTCGCGCATCGGTCTGACCCGGGCCGCGGTGTCGACCCTGGTGGACGACCTGATCCGCTGGGGGCTGCTGGAGGAACTGGGCCCCGAACGGCCGGGGCGCGTGGGCCGGCCCGGGTCGGCGCTGGCGGTGAGCGGCCGTGGTCCGGCCGGGATCGGGGCCGAGATCGGCGTCGAACACCTCGCGGTGTGCGCGGTCGACCTGCGCGGCGCGGTCCGGGCGCGGGCCGTGCGCCGAGGTGCCAACCGCGGCCGGGCGCCCGAGCCGGTGATCGCGGAGCTGACGACGCTGGTCGGCCAGGTGGTCGCCGAGGCCGAGCGGGAAGAGCTGTGGCCTGCCGGGCTCGCGGTCGCCGTGCCCGGATTGGTGGCGCGGGACAGCCACACGGTCGTACGCGCCCCCAACCTCGAGTGGCGTGACACGGACCTCGGGGCCCTGCTGCCCGGCGGCTGGCCGCTCACCGTGGACAACGAGGCCAACTTCGGCGCGCTGGCCGAGCTGTGGCTGGGCGCCGGCACGCCGCGCGAGTTCCTGCATGTGTCGGCCGAGATCGGCATCGGCGCGGCGATCGTGGTGGACGGGCGACTGCTGCGCGGGACGCGAGGGTTCGCGGGCGAGCTGGGCCATGTGCCCGTACGACCGGACGGGCCGTCCTGCGCCTGCGGCGGACGCGGCTGTCTGGAGCAGTACGCGGGCCAGGAAGCGGTGCTGCGCGCGGCGGGGCTCCAGCCGGGCGAGGACCTGGTCGGCCTGCTCGCGGAGCATGCCGAGAGGGGCGAGGAGGGGGTGCGGGCGGCGCTGCGGGACGCGGGCACGGCCCTCGGCATCGCGCTGACCGGGGCGGTGAACCTGCTCGACCCCGAGACGGTGGTCCTGGGTGGCGCCCTGGCGGGGCTGTCGCCCTGGCTGCTGCCCTCGCTGGAGGCGGAGCTGACGGGCCGTACGGCGGGTCCGGCCTGCCCGGTGGCGGTGTCACCGCTCGGTCCCGAGGGTCCGCTGCTGGGCGCGGCGCACTCCGTCGTCCGTGCCGTGCTGGACGATCCGGCCTCGGTGGCCAAACGTTCCTGACGCTCCGTCAAGCGCGTCAAGCGCCTGCGGACAGATATTTCGTCCGGCGCCTGCGGACAGACGTTTCGTCCCGCGCCTGCGGACAGCGGCGGCAGGCCGCGGTGCCGATGTGTCCGCCGGAGGCTCCGGCGCGATAGCACGGTCCCCGGCGCACTGTCCTCGCCCGAACGAGTGGCGAAGTTATCCACAGGCTTCCGCTTGTCCACGGAACCGTGGCGCACCCTTCTGCCGGGCCCGCCCGCGCCGTACCGTGAATCACACGAGGCACGCGCCGCCGGAGCGTCAGAACCGGCGCGGACCTCGCGATTTGAGCGGCATTCACCCAGCTCGGGCGGCGACGGACGGACAGATATCGGGGGACACATGCGCGGGGAGAGCACCGGGGCTTTGCGGCGTGACGCCATCGGGTTACGCGAGGTCCTGTTCCAGAGCATCACGGCGATGGCGCCGGCCGCCGCGGTGGCCGCGTCCATCCCGGCCGGCGCCGCCTTCGCGGGTGGCAGCCTGCCGCTGGCCGTGCTGGTCGCCCTGGTGGCCTGCCTGTTCACCGCGTCCTGCGTCGCCGAGCTGGCACGCGAGCTGCCCGCGGCCGGCTCGGTCGCCACCTACGCGGCGCGGGGACTGCATCCGGCCGTCGGCTTCCTCGTCGGCTGGGGCTATGTCTTCGTGGAGATGCTGGTCCCCCCGCTGCTGCTCCTGCAACTGGGCTTCACGGTGGCGGGAACACTCCACGACGAATGGCCCTCGTACCCGGCGGATCTGTGGTGGCCGTACTCCCTCGCGGGAGCGGCCGTGATCGCCGCCGCCGGTTACCTGGGCGTGCGCGCCTCGGCCCGCTTCGGCACCGTCCTCGGAGCCTTCGAGGTCCTTGTCTTCCTGGTGTTCGCCGCGCTGCTGATCGGAGGCGCGGGCGGCGCCAACACCCTCTCCGTCTTCGGCACTTCGCATACCGCGGCGGGCCATTCCGGGATCGGCGGGGTGTTCGCGGGATCCGTGTACACCGTGCTGGCCTTCGCCGGGTTCGAGGCGGCGGCACCGCTCGCGGAAGAGACGCGCGACCCCCGGCGGACGATGCATCGCGCGGTGCTGGGCGCGGCCCTGGGCATCGGCCTGTTCTACGTCGTCACCACCTATGCGATGACCGTCTACTTCGGACCCGACCGGTTCGCCCGGTTCGGCGCGTCGGGCGACGCCTCCTGGGAGGGAGTCGCCCGGGCCTCCTTCGGCTTCTTCTGGATGCTGCTGTTCCTCGCGGTGGTCAACTCCACGATCGCCAACGCCAACGCGTGCGCGAACGTGTCGACCCGTACGGCCTTCGCCCTGGCCCGCATCCGGGTTCTGCCCGGGGTGCTCGCCACGCTTCATCCTCGGCACCGCTCCCCCGTCGCGGGCATCGCGGTGCAGACCGTCGTGGCCGTCGCCGCCGTACTGGGCCTCGGTCTCGGCTACGGCCCCGGGACCGCGTTCCTGCTCCTGGCCACGGTGATCGTCACGGTCGTCATCGGTGTCTACATCGTGGTGAACCTCGCGTGCGCCGGCCACTTCATACGGGTCGGCGGCAGTGCCCTCAAGCCGATACGGCATCTGCTGTTCCCGGTGCTGGGCATCGCCGCCTTCGTCCCGGCACTGCTGACGGCAGCCGGCCTGCCGGTGTTCGACTTCGTGACCGAGCTGACGGCACCGGTGTCCTACGCGGGTCCGATCGTCGGCGTCTGGATGGCGGCGGGCGTGGTGGTGCTGCTGGTCCTGATCCGGCGTCATCCCGAGCGCATAGCCGAGACCGCGCGAGTGCACATCGAGGAGGACGCCCCGGCCGACCCGTCGCAGGGCGGCAGCGTGGTCCGCTGACCGGCCCTCTCCCCGGCGCCGCGTGCCGTACGACCGCCCGATGCCCGGTGGTCACAGGTGCCGCCCACCGAACACCACGCCATCCCGCGCCACGCCGACCACCGACCGCCGACCGCCGGCCACGTCACGCTGCGTCTGCTGCCCGGCAGCCCGCACTCCCCCCTTCTCCTCTTGTCCTCCTCCCCTCATCCTCCTCCCCTTGTCCTCTTCCCCCCTCGCCCTCCTCCACGACCCGCCCCACCAGAAGGGACCCACGACACGATGACCGACCCCCGGATCCTCACCGTGCGACCGGAGCCGGGCGAATACGCCTGGACGTTCGGTGGCGCGGCACCCGTGGCCCGCGTCGCGCCCGGCACGGTGCTCGACCTGTTCACGGAGGACTGCTTCGCCGGGCGGGTCCGCTCCGAGAAGGACCTTGTGTCCGAGGTCTGCGAGTTCCCGTTCCTCAATCCCCAGACCGGTCCCTTCCACATCGAGGGCGCGGAACCCGGCGACACGGTGGCCGTGCACTTCGTGTCGATCGAACCGGCACGCGACTGGGCGGCGTCCACGACGGTCCCCCTCTTCGGGGCGCTCACCTCCACCCACGCCACCGCCTCGCTCCAGCCACCGCTGCCGGAGCGGGTCTGGATCTGGGAGCTGGACCGGACCCGGCGCACCGCCCTCTTCCGGGCGCGGGACAGCGACTTCGAGAGGGAGCTGCCCCTGGAGCCGATGCACGGCACGGTGGGCGTGGCGCCGGCGAATCTGGAGGTCCGCTCGGCGCTGGTCCCGGACGCGCACGGCGGAAACATGGACACGCCCGAGATGCGTGCCGGCGTCACCTGCTACCTCGGGGTCAATGTGGAGGGCGCCCTGCTCAGCCTCGGGGACGGGCATGCCCGTCAGGGCGAGGGCGAGACCTGCGGGGTGGCCGTGGAGTGTGCGATGAACACCGTGGTGATCGTGGACCTCCTCAAGGGCGTCGCGACCCCCTGGCCTCGGCTGGAGTCGGACACGCACATCGTCTCGACCGGCTCGGCGCGCCCGTTGGAGGACGCGTTCCGGATATCGCAGGCGGACCTGGTGCGTTGGCTGGTGAGCGACTACGGGTTCAGCGAACTGGACGCGTACCAGTTCGCCACCCAGACGGTCGAGTCACCGCTGGCGAACGTGTGCGACACGAACTACACCTGCGTGGCCAAGCTCCGCAAGGACTGGTTGCCCGCGCGGGAGACCTACCGCGGTGTGCACGCGCGGCTCCGGGAAGCCGCACGGGCGCTGCGCGGCTGACGACCGGTCACGGTACCCCGCACACACCCGCGCCCACCACGACACCCGACACTCCCCCACTCCAAGCGCACCACCGCCCGTACTCCCCTCACTCCCCGACGCCCCCACTCCAGAAAGGCATCCCACGATGGACATGGACCGGGAAAGGCCGCGTCTGAGCAGACGATGGATCCTGAAGGGCGCGGCGCTCGCCGCCGTTCCGTACGCGCTGCTTCCCGAACCGCAGGCAGGGGCGAGCGGTTCCGTCGACTATCCGCCCGCCGAGTGGGTGCCCGCCAGCACCGCCAACTACACGGACTCCAGCCGGCCCGGCAGCTACGCGATCGACCGGGTCATCATCCATGTCACCCAGGAGACGTACGCCAACACCCTGGCCATCTTCCAGAACCCGGACAAGCAGGTGACCGCGCACTACCTGGTGCGCTCCGCGGACGGACACGTCGCCCAGTGCGTGCGCGAGAGCGACATCGCCTGGCACGCGGGCAACTGGAGCTACAACACCCGCAGCGTCGGCATCGAGCACGAGGGCTGGGTGGACCAGCCCGCCTACTTCACCAACGCCCTCTACGAGCAGTCGGCGAAGCTCACGGCGTCCGTCTGCGACAGATACGGCATCCCCAAGGACAGGGAGCACATCATCGGCCACTACCAGGTGCCCGGCACCGACCACACCGATCCCGGCCCCAACTGGGACTGGGTCCGCTACATCCGACTCGTCAACTTCGCTTAGCACAGATCCCGAACCGGCGTCACACCGGTTGTCTGCGCGGACACGGCACGTGACGATGGTCCCAGCCGGATCACCGCCGTAAAACCGTCCGGGGAGGCCGAGTTGACCGATCCGTGGGTGGCCCTGGAACCGGGGGCCGATCCCGCCGAGCGGGTCCGGGTGCTGCGCCGCGCGCACGAGACGTTCACCACGGTGGGCGCGGTGCCGCGCCCGGTCCGGTCGGTGGTGGCGGAGTCGTGGCGGCGCAGCGCGCGGGCCGGGGTCGTACCGGACGGCACGGCGTGCGTGGAGTTGTCCGACGGTGATCTCGGTGTCTACCGGGCGGAGCATCCGCTGGCCCGGGTGATGCCGCTGTTCCGGGAGCTGCTGGGCACGTTCGCCGCCGAGGACGAGCAGTTGCTCGCGGTGTGCGACGCGCAGGGCAGGCTGCTGTGGGTCGAGGGGCACCCGGCGGCGCGGCGGCGGGCGGACGCGATGAACTTCGTGCCGGGGGCGCGCTGGTCGGAGGCGGCGGTGGGCACCAACGCGCCGGGGACCGCCGTGGCGCTGGACCGGCCGGTGCAGGTGTTCGCGGCGGAGCACTTCACCCGGCGGGTGCAGCCCTGGACGTGCGTGGCCGCTCCGGTGCACGATCCGCGCACCGGGCGGGTGCTGGGCGCCGTGGACGTCACCGGTGGGGACGGGCTGGCGCACCCGCACAGCCTGGGGTTCGTGCAGGCCGTGGCGCGGGCGGCGGAGGCCCAGTTGGCGCTGCTCGCTCCGGCGCGGTGTGCCGCGGACCCGCCGACGCTGCGCGCGCTGGGCCGGGACGAGGCCGAACTCATTGTCCAGGGGCGGCGGATGAGGCTGAGCCGTCGGCACAGTGAGATCGCACTGCTGCTGTCACGGCATCCCGAGGGGCTGACGGGTGACGCATTGCTGTGCGCGCTGTACGCGGACGAGTCCGTGACCCCGGTGACGTTGCGGGCGGAACTGGCGCGGTTGCGGCGGTCGTTGGGGCCGGGTCTGCTGGCCTCGCGGCCGTACCGGCTGACGGCCGCGGTCGACGCGGACGCGACCGTGGTGGAGCGGCGGCTGGCGTCGGGGGCGCTCACCGCGGCGGCGCAGGCGTACGCCGGTCCGCTGCTGCCCGGTTCGCAGGCCCCGGCGATCGTACGGCTGCGGGACCGGCTCGCGCGGGGGCTGCGGACGGCGCTGGTCGCGGGGCGCGATCCCGATCTGCTGGCCGACTGGGCGCACGCGCCGTGGGGCGAGGACGACCTCGAGGTGTGGCGGGCGCTCGCGACGGTGCGCCCGACGGCGTCGGTGCGGTCCCGGCTGGCGGCGCTGGAGACGGAGTTGGCCGTGCCGGGCGCGCGGGCAGGGGGGTGGGCCGGGGGCGCAACGTACTTGCAACGTCCGCGCGCCTAGCCTCGCGCCGAGAGCTGCCCAAGGGCGGGCAGCGCTGCACCGGGAGGCACACCAGGATGACTCGTTACGCGGCGCCGGGCACCGAGGGCGCGATCGTCTCCTACCAGTCGCGCTACGACCACTTCATCGGCGGCGAGTACGTGCCGCCGGCGCGCGGGCAGTACTTCGAGAACCCGTCGCCGGTCAACGGACTGCCGTTCACCGAGATCGCGCGCGGTACCGCGGAGGACGTGGAGCGGGCACTGGACGCGGCGCACGCGGCCGCTCCCGGGTGGGGCCGTACGTCGGTGACGGAGCGCTCGGACGTCCTGCGGAAGATCGCCGACCGTATGGAGGCCAACCTCGAAGCCCTCGCGGTGGCGGAGAGCTGGGAGAACGGCAAGCCGGTGCGGGAGACGCTGGCGGCGGACATCCCGCTGGCGATCGACCACTTCCGGTACTTCGCCGGGGCGATCCGGGCGCAGGAGGGGTCGCTGGGCGAGATCGACGACGACACGGTGGCGTACCACTTCCATGAGCCGCTCGGGGTCGTCGCGCAGATCATCCCCTGGAACTTCCCGATCCTGATGGCCACGTGGAAGCTCGCGCCGGCGCTCGCCGCGGGCAACGCGGTGGTGCTCAAGCCGGCCGAGCAGACCCCCGCGTCCATCCACTACTGGGTGAGCCTGATCGCGGACCTGCTGCCGCCGGGGGTGCTGAACATCGTCAACGGGTTCGGTGTCGAGGCGGGCAAGCCGCTGGCGTCGAGCCCGCGGGTGGCGAAGGTGGCGTTCACCGGGGAGACCACGACGGGGCGGCTGATCATGCAGTACGCCTCGGAGAACATCAAGCCGGTCACCCTCGAACTGGGCGGCAAGTCGCCGAACATCTTCTTCGACGACGTATGGGCGCACGACGACGACTTCCGCGACAAGGCGCTGGAAGGCTTCACCATGTTCGCGCTCAACCAGGGCGAGGTGTGCACCTGCCCGTCGCGGGCGCTCGTGCAGCGCGGCCACTACGCGGAGTTCCTGGCGGCCGCGGTCGAGCGCACCCGGCAGATCAAGCCGGGGCACCCGCTCGACACCGACACGATGATCGGCGCCCAGGCGTCCAACGACCAGCTGGAGAAGATCCTCTCCTACCTGGACATCGGCCGGCAGGAGGGCGCGAAGGTCCTCACGGGTGGCGAACGCATCGAGTACGACGGTGAGTTGAAGGGCGGCTACTACGTGCAGCCGACCATCTTCGAGGGCGACAACCGGATGCGGGTCTTCCAGGAGGAGATCTTCGGCCCGGTCGTCTCGGTGGCCTCCTTCGAGGACTTCGACGACGCCATCAAGATCGCCAACGACACGCTGTACGGGCTCGGCGCGGGTGTGTGGACCCGGGACGCCAACACCGCCTACCGCGCGGGCCGCGCGATCCAGGCGGGCCGCGTCTGGACCAACTGCTACCACGCCTACCCGGCGCACGCGGCGTTCGGCGGCTACAAGCAGTCCGGCATCGGGCGCGAGACCCACAAGATGATGCTGGAGCACTACCAGCAGACGAAGAACCTCCTGGTGTCGTACTCGCCGAAGAAGCTGGGCTTCTTCTAGACACCGGACACGAGAAGAGGGGCGCCTGCCGGGGCAGTTTCCCGGCAGGCGCCCCTCTGTCACTCGCTCTGGGCTGCTGGGCGAGGTGCGGCCCCATCACTGGTTCCTCCCGCCTGTCTCCCACCTCTGCGCAAGAAGTTCGCCGTCGCTGAGAACCTCCGTCCGAAGGCGTTCGGGGTGGTCCCTGACGGACAGGGCGCCGGGTGCCTGTTCTTCGGTGACTGCTCTGTGTGATCCCGACGGCCTGACCTCACAGCGCCGAACACAAGCGCCGAGCACAGCAGAGGCGCCACCGGCCGGGGAAGGTTCTCGGCCGGTGGCGCGGTATTTTCAGTACAGAACGAAGGGGTGTGGATGTGCGAGGAATCTCCTCCGATGATTTGATCACGCAGCTCATGCGGCTGCTCCCGGAAGTGGAGCCGCATCTCGACAAGGCGGCAGACCGCCATGGCCTCCGCGCGTCACAGGTGACCCACTGGGAACAGATCACCACCCATCCCGGGACCCTTTTGTCCGAAGTTCTCGCATACCCGCTGTTCCAGCCCCTGATGGAATCACCGGAAATCGACGCGACGGCAGAGGACTTCCTGAAGCGCTGTTTCGAATTCATCGAGGCGCTTGAGGAGGACCCCACGGGTTGGCTGGTGGATACCGCCTACTTCACCTTCGTGGAGACCTTCCTGAAAAGCAGAGAAGTAATCGACCGCGCCCTCCGGTTCGCCGGGCCGAAGACTCGGGCGGAGATTCTTTCCATGCTGAGGGGCTGGAACATCACCGTAGACCCGGCATGGGAGGACCCCGCGCAAAATCACTGTGGCTCCTGAGCCTGAAGGGAGACCGTGCCGATGGTGGGCAGCTGGACGCCGCCGGTTCCGTGCCCGCGACTCGGCAACCGGCGAGCGGGCGTACGCCGAAGTGCGAGCGGCCGAATTCGAGCGGCTGGAGCTGTACTCCGGCCGTATCAGGGGCTCCATCAGCGATGACGGGCTGTCAGCTGACAAGAGCAGGCCGAACCTTCTTCCATGGCGTCGTGGCCACTCCCGTACCCGCACAGCCGCCCGCGCCCGCCGCCCCGGAGACGATCGCGGGCAGCGCTGCGCTGGACGAAGTCCTGGCCGGAGGTCAGCTGCCGCCTACAGCGGAGCTCGCCTGGCGTCCCTATACCCGGCAGGTGGGCCCAAGTGGGGAGTTCCGCTGCCTCGCGGTGTTCATTGCGCGCTCTCCACCGGCGGCAGCACCAAGCACGGCCGTACTCATGAGGGCCGGGCCGGGTCCCGAGGGCGACCGGATACAGTGCGCGAGACGGCAGCCCGGTCAGAGAGGGGAAGCGTGACCGAGACCAGCAGCACCCGACCCGCCGACAGCGAGGCGCAGGCGCCGGGGCGGAGCCGACTGCGCCGCTTGATGCGTTTCATACCTCTGGTCGCCCCCGTCCTGTTGTGGGCCGTGCCCTGCTGGGTGCTTCTGCACGCGGGGCAGCACTGGCCGTTTCCCGTCGCGCTGGTCGGCACCGTCCTGTTCGTCCTCGGCCTCATCGGTATGCCGCTCGCGATGACGCGCGGCCACGGCCGGCGTCAGCGGGACCGGGCGGCGATCATCGGTGACGCCCTGCTGGGTGCCAGCTGGGTTCTGTTCACCTGGTCCGTGCTGCTCGGTGTGCTGTTGCGGCTCGCCCTGACCGTGGCCGGTGTCGGCGGGAGTCAGGACAGGGCTCGCATCGTCACCTGGGCCGTCCTCGGCGTGACCGCCGTCCTGCTCGCCTGGGGGTACGCCGAAGCCCGCCGGGTGCCGCGCGTGCGCCGACTCGATGTGCGACTCCCGCGGCTGGGCCCCGGGTTGGACGGCGTCCGCGTCGCCCTCATCACCGACACCCACTACGGTCCGCTCGATCGAACCCGGTGGTCGGAGCGGGTATGCGAAACCGTGAACACGCTGGAGGCCGACCTGGTCTGCCACACCGGTGACATCGCGGACGGCACGGCCGAGCGCCGCCGCGCACAGGCTGTTCCGCTCGGGACCGTGCGGGCCACCCGGGCCCGGGTGTACGTCACCGGCAACCACGAGTACTACAGCGAGGCCCAGGGCTGGGTCGACCTCATGGACGAGCTGGGCTGGGAACCGCTGCGCAACCGGCATCTGCTGCTCGAACGCGGCGGCGACACCCTCGTGGTCGCCGGTGTGGACGACGTCACCGCCGAGTCGTCCGGCCTGGCGGGCCATCGCGCCCACCTCGCCGGAGCCCTGGACGGCGCCGACCCCGATCTGCCCGTCCTGCTCCTGGCCCACCAGCCCAAGTTCGTCGACCGGGCGGCAGCCGCCGGTATCGACCTCCAGCTCTCCGGGCATACGCACGGCGGCCAGATCTGGCCCTTCCACCACCTCGTCGGCATCGATCAGCCCGCCCTGGCCGGCCTCAGCCACCACGGCGCCCGCACACTCCTCTACACCAGCCGCGGCACCGGCTTCTGGGGCCCGCCGTTCCGTGTCTTCGCCCCCAGCGAGATCACCCTTCTCGTGCTCCGCTCCCCGCACCCGGCCACCGCGCCGTAGCACGGGGGCGCGCCGACGCATTTCCGGTCTGGCCCAGAGTCTGGCCCAGGCTCTGCCTCAAGGTCTGGCTCAAGGTCTGGCCCAGGGTCCCGCTCAGCCCGCGATGACGGGGCCCATGTCCTTCGCGAGGGCCACCGCGAGCGCCCGGAAGATCCGTACCTCCGGGTTGTCGTCACCGGCCCGCACCGCGAGATAGCTGCTCTCCCACGGCGCGTCGAGAACGGGTATGAAGACGGCGCCCGGCCATGCGTAGTACCGCGCGAAGGAGCGCAGACCGGAGCCCGCGGACCGGCCGGTGACCACGCCGGTCAGGACCTCCTGCGGGGTGACGGCGTACTCGGAGCTGCGGCGCTGGGCGCGGTCGCCGAAGTACAGATAGTCGGTGAAGGAGTGCGGGGTGTGTCCCGGCACCCGGAACAGCGGCAGTTCGGTGAGGTCCGCGACGCCGACCCCGGACGTCCGGGCGTCGGCCAGCGGCGACCGTTCGGGCACGACGATGATCCGCTGCTCGGTGGTGAGGACATCCGCGACGAGCCGCTCGTCGTCCGGGGACGGCCGTACGAAGGCCACGTCCACCCGGTCCTCCACCAGCGCGGTCACATGCTCGGTGAAGTCCAGCTGCCGGATCTCCACCCGCACCTCGGGCCGGGCCCGCCGGTAGGCGTTGATGGCCGCGGGCGTCAGCTCCGCCGAGCCGTGGCCCATGATCCCCACCCGCAGTGGCCGCCCGACGTCGGTCTCCAGCGCGACGTCCGCGAGGTCGTCCAGCGCGGCGTTCGCGGCGTCGAGGAGGGTGCGCGCGTGTCCGGCGAACCGTACTCCGGCGGCCGTCGGCACCACGGGGGAGCCCGAGCGGTCCAGGAGCCGCGCGCCGACCTGGTTCTCCAGTCGGCGGATGTGCTGGGTGACGGCGGGCGGCGACAGGAAGAGCCGTGCCGCGGCCCGTCCGAAGTGTCCCTCTTCGACGACCGCCAGGAACGACGACAGCAGCCGCAGGTCAAGCGCCATACGTCCAGGGTAGACGGGGCGCCGGGCCGCTGGCGCGGGCCGTTCACGATTCGTGAACGGCCCGCGCGGACCGAACAGTCGGGCAGGTACGAAGGGGGGCATGACCGCACCTCCTGTCACGGCCCCGAACACCGTGCCCGTCACCGCCCTTCCCACGAACTCCGGCGCCCGGAACGGCCGCGCCGCATGGATCATGCTGGCCTCCGGCTGGAGCGCCAACCAGTTCTCGGCCCTGCTCGGCGCCTACCGGAGCCACCTCGGCCTCACCGAGTCCACGGTGACCGGCCTGTTCGCGGTGTATGTCGTCGGTCTGATACCCGCGCTGCTGCTCGCGGGCCCGCTCGCGGACCGCAGGGGACGACGCCCGGTGGCGCTCACGGCCCTCGCGCTCAACGTCCTGTCCACCGTGTTCCTCATGGCGGGCGGCGCGTGGGGCGGTACCTGGCTGCTGCTGCCCGGCCGCTTCCTGACCGGGGTCAGCGCGGGCGCGCTGCTGGCCGCGGGCAGCGCCTGGATCAAGGAACTCTCCGGCTCGCCGCGCCGCTCCGGCCTGTTCGTCTCCGCGGGCTTCGCGACGGGCGGCCTCGTGGCGGCGTGCATAGCGCGGTGGGCGCCCTGGCCGATGGTGACGGCGTACGTCCCGCACCTCGTCCTCGGCGCGTTGGCGGGCTCGCTCGCACTGGCCGCGCCGGAGACGGGCGGATCGCTCCCGGTGCACGGCTGCGAAGCCGCCCGCGAAGACGCCGGCCACCGCTTTCGGCGCACGGTCCTGCCCCTGGCGCCCTGGGTCTTCGCGGCGCCCACCATCGGGTTCGTGACGCTGCCGAGCACTCTGCACAGCGGTCTGGTCCTCACGGGCGTCGCGACGGCCGTGGTCCCCGGCACCGGTCTGCTCACCGCACGGCGGGCCCCGGCCACGCCCGCCGCGAGCCTCCTGGTCGTGGCGGTCGGCACGGCGATCGCCGCCGTCGCCGCCGCGACGGCCAACGAGCCCCTCGCCCTCCTCGCCGCGATCGTCCTCGGCGCGGGCTACGGGCTGGCCCTCACGCACGGGCTGACCCGGACCGCGGCTCTCGCCCCGCCCCACCGGCTCGCCCGCTGGACGGCCTGGTTCTGGACGGTGGCATACCTCGGCATGTTCACCCCGTACGTCCTCACGCTCCTCGGCCACGTCACGACGACACCCGTGCTGCTGACGGCCGTCACCCTGGCCGCCCTCGCCCACGCCGGGTTCGTTCTCAGGAAGGGGAGGGAGCAGTAGGAGAGGAGAGAGAGGGGATCTGCGGTGCACCGGGGGTTCCGGCCGGGCCGTCCCGCCGGTGCCCCCCTGCCGACACGTCGTCAATCAGTATGCAAAGCTGCCGATCACACGGGAGGGGTGTGGGCGGTGGGGCGAGAGCATACGGCGAGTGCGCGGCGGCGGCACGGGACGATCGGCGCCGCGCAGATCGCGTTGACGGCGCTGGTGGTGGGCGGAGTGGCGCTGGCAGCGCTGCTGTTGCGCCCCGGCACGGGCCTGTCGGCCAAGGGGCGCGGGCCGCTCGGCGGCAATGCGGTGCTCGTGGTCGGTCTCGCCCTGCTGGCGCTCCTCGGCGGCTTTTGGCTGCGCGAGAAGTATCGGGAGCAGATCCGCGCCGTCCGGGGGCTCGACCCGGTGGAACAGCGGGTGGTCGACGTCGTGAGCCGCGTACTGCCGGTCGCGTCGCTGGTCGTACCGCTGCTCGTCCTGGCCTTGCACCGGTTCGGTTCGTCCGGTGGCCCCGAGGCCGAGCACCGGCGCGGCGACGGACCGACGGCGTCTCCCAGCCCGAGGCCAGCTCCGATGCCCGACCTGCCGACCGGCGAGCACGCCGAGCACGGCTCGCGCCTCGAACTGACGCCCATTCTGCTCGGTCTCGGCATCGTCCTGGTCGTCGTGCTCGTCGTAATCGTCGTGGTCGTGGGGCTGTACCTGTGGCGGGTTCGGGCCCGGCCGCCGGTGCCCGAGGCCCCGGCGGCGCTCGGCGACGAACGCGAGCGGCTGACCCGGGCCGTGGACTCCGGGCGCCGTGCCCTGCTGGACGGAACCGACGCCCGCGCGGCGGTCATCGCCTGCTACGCCTCCATGGAAGAGTCGCTCGCCGCCTCCGGGGTGGCCCGGCGCGCCTCGGACAGCCCGCAGGACCTGCTGGAGCGGGCTGCCGCGGGCGGGCTGCCCGCGCGGGCGGCCGTCGTCGAGCTCACCGCCTTGTTCCGTGAGGCTCGTTACTCCACGCACCCGATGGACGACGGCCACCGCGACCGGGCCGCCGCGGCTCTCGCCGAGATCGCCGACGGCCTGCGCGCGCGGGCGTCCGGGCCCGAAGCCGTGGCGGGTGCCTCGTGAAGGTGCCCCCGCGGATACAGACCTTCGTCGGCGCCGTGGTGCGGACGCCCGGATCGATACGGCACTCGGTCGTCGTCCTGGGCAGCGTCGCCGTCACGGCCGAGGTGCTGCTCGCCCTGGCCGACGGTGCCGCCGCGGCCGTCACCGGCTTCGCCCTGGTCACCGCGGGCGCGCTGGTCCTGGTGCGCTATGCCGCGGGCGGCGGCGCCCAGGACAGCGACCACCGCAAGCGGGTACGCCTGCTCGGCAGCCACGCCCCGGCGCTCGGCGGGTGGCGGCGCATCGTGGCCAAGACCTTCGAGGACGACGGCGAGGTGCATCTGCGCACCGTCATGAGGCCGCAGTTGCAGCGGCTGTTCGCCGCCCGGCTGGCCGAGCGGCACGGCGTGGTGATGCACCGGAACCCGCGACGGGCCCGGGCGCTGGTCGGCGCCGAGCTGTGGCCGTGGATCGACCCCGAGGCATCGGCTCCGGGGCCCACCCTCCCCGAACCCGTGCTGCGTGCCCTGCTCGACCGTCTGGAAGCCCTGTGACCCGCGGCGCCGCGGCTGACCCCGCGGCCCGCGCACCCGCCCCCGACCCCGCCTCACCTCCACCTCCACCTCCATCTCCACCTCCGCCTCCGTCCCGCTCCCCGTCCCGTGAGGATCCGACCGTGACCAGCACGCAGCCCGTCCCGGACCACGACACCCTGACCCCGCGGCAGGCGGGTGAAGCGGCCGCGGCCGTGCTCGACGAGATCGGCACCGCCGTGGTCGGCAAGAGGGAGTCCCTGGCGCTGGTGATGCTCGGTGTCCTCGCCGGTGGTCACATCCTCATCGAGGACCTGCCCGGGCTCGGGAAGACGCTGCTGGCCCGCTCCTTCGCCACCGCTCTCGGCCTGGACTTCCGCCGGATCCAGTTCACCCCCGACCTGCTGCCCTCCGATGTCACCGGCGCTCCGTTCTACGACCAGCGCAGCGCCGACATGGTCTTCCGGCCCGGCCCGGTCTTCACCCACCTGCTGCTCGCCGACGAGATCAACCGCACCCCGCCCAAGACCCAGGCCGCGCTGCTGGAGGCGATGGCCGAGTCCCAGGTGTCCATCGACGGGAGCACCCGGCCGCTGCCGGATCCCTTCGTGGTCGTCGCGACGGCCAACCCCATCGAGTACGAGGGCACGTACACCCTGCCCGAGGCACAGCTCGACCGGTTTCTGCTGCGCGTGCGGATGGGCTATCTGACGGCGGCCCAGGAGACCGGGATGCTGCGCGCGCGTATCGACCGGGCGGCCCCCGAGGCAGTGGTGCGCACGCTCAGCGGGCCGGGCGAGGTCCTGGCCATGCGGGCCGCCGTCGAACGCGTCGAGGTGGACGACGACCTGCTGGAGTACGTCGTCGCGCTGGTCGGCGCCACCCGGGCGCACCCGCACGTCCAGGTCGGCGCCTCGCCGCGCGGCGGCCTCGCCCTGGTGCAGCTGGCCCGCGCCCGTGCCGTCCTGGACCTGCGCGACTACGCGACCCCGGAGGACGTCAAATCCGTGGCGGTACCGGCCCTCGCGCACCGCGTCAGCCTCAAGCCGGAGCTGTGGGTCCGGCAGATCGACGGCGACGACGTGATCCGGGAGATCGTACAGACCGTACCCGCCCCGAAGACCCTGCCGCGCACGCCGGTCGTGTCATGACCGAGCCGGTGCCGACCAGCAAAGCGGCCGCCGCCGTCCAACGGGCCCTGGCCGACCGCCCGGACCTGAGCGCCGAGCCTCCGCCACCGCCCCCGCCCGGCTGGCGTACCGGTGAACGCGCGCTGCGGCTGGGCACGTTGGCGGTCGTCGCGCTGGTCGCCGCGCTGGTCACCGGGCGCCCCTGGCTGCTCGCGCTCGCCGCCGCGCCCCTGGTGCTGCTCGCCCTCGCCCTGCCGAGCGGGTCGCGCCCGGGCACGGTGACGGCCGAGGCCGAGGTGGAGCCCCGGCGGTGCTTCGAGGGTGAGCGGGTGACGGTGCGGATCGCGGTGGCCTGCGACGGTGAGACCGGCCGTCTGGACCCCGGCATCACCCTCGGCCACGGGGTCCGGCTGGACCACCTGGCGGTCGGCCCGCGCCATGTCGATCTCGTGCTGACCGTGCGGCGCTGGGGCCGCTGGACGCTCGGCACGGTCGACGTCGACGTCTACGACCTCGGTGGGCTGGCCCGGCGCACCGTACGGGTCGATCTCGGTGAGATCGCCGTCTTCCCGCGCCCCGGGCACGCCGGCCTCACACCCATCCCGGTGCGGCTGCCGCAACGGCTCGGCGAGCACACCGCCCCGCAGCGCGGCGAGGGCATCGAGGTCACCGGCGTGCACCCGTACGTGGTCGGCGAACGGCAGCGGCGGATCCACTGGCCGGCCACCACCCGGCGCGGCAGCCTCCAGGTCCACCAGTTCGCCGCGGAGCGCACGGCGGACACCGTGGTGCTGCTGGACGTGCTCGCCGACGTGGTCGACCCGGTGACCGGCGCCTCCTCGCTCGACGAGACCTTCCGGGCCGCCGCGGGGCTGGTCCGCGCCTACCTTCGCGCCCACGACCGGGTCGGCGTCGTATCGGTCGGCGGCGTGACCCGCTGGCTGCAACCGGGCGGCGGCCAGGGGTACTTCTACCGCGTCGTCGAGAGTGTGCTGGACGTCCGCAAGGACGCCGCGTACCGCACGGAGGGGATCGGCCTGCTCCCGCCGCCCGCGTTGCCGCGAGGCGCGCTGGTGTACGTCATCACGCCGCTGACCGACCAGCGGATCTTCGACATCCTGCACCAGGTGCGCGCCCGGGCCAACCCGATGGTCGTGGTCGAGATCCCGACCGGCGAACCGGCCCTGGAAGCCGGTGACACCGAGGGCGAACTCGCGCTGCGGCTGTGGCGGGCCGACCGCGACGCCATGCGCTTCGCCCTGGTGGAACGCGGCATCGCGGTCATCGCCCACCGGCCCGGTGAGAGCCTGGACCTCGCGCTCGCGCCGCTGTTGCGCACCCGCATCCACGGGGGGACCCGATGACCGATGCCGCCGCCCGGCCGGATCCGCGCCCGGCCGGCAGCCGAGCCGCGCTGCTCCGCGCGCGTCTCACCTCCCGGCTCACCGATCGCCTGCTCGGCACGGCCCTTGTCGTCGGGGCCTGCGATCCGCCGTCCGCCCTGCACGCGTCATGGCCGGTCAAGGTGCTGGTCCTGGGAGCGGCGGGGGCCGCGTGGTGGGCCGCTCCGATGGTCGACGCGCGCCCCGTTCTGACCTCCATGCGCCGACGCGCCGTGGCGGCCCGCCGCCGGACGACCGTGCTGCCGGCCGCGGCGATCGCGGTCGCGGCGTACACCGACCCCCCGGTCCCGCTGGTCGTCTGCGTCGCCGCGCTGCTGCTCGCCTACCTGCTGGCCACCGACGCGTGGACGGTCGGTGTCACCGCCCCGCCCGGCCGACCGCGGGCGGCACCCGCGCTGACCGCCGCCGCGGCGACCGCGGTG
Organism: Streptomyces sp. LaBMicrA B280; assembly: GCF_049222185.1. Taxonomy (NCBI): domain Bacteria; kingdom Bacillati; phylum Actinomycetota; class Actinomycetes; order Kitasatosporales; family Streptomycetaceae; genus Streptomyces; species Streptomyces sp. LaBMicrA B280. The sequence continues at coordinate 92,234 of NZ_JBMJCT010000024.1, forward strand.
GTACTGCTCGCCGCCCAGGCGCCGGTGGTGGGCACCTCGTGGGGACGGCTGCTGGCCTCACTCGCCATCGCCGCGGCCGCGGTCTGCCTGGTCCTGGCACTGCGCACCCGGCGCAGACCGCCCGGCTGACCACCGCGCCGATTGGGCGCGGTGGCCGAGCACGGTGGCCGAGCGCCGTCGCCGGGCGCGGTGGCCGCCGCGTGGGCGCGGTCCCGCGAACCGCGCCGGTGACCCGCCGTCAGGCGCTCAGACGGTCCCGGTCCCCCATCACCACGACGGGGTGGAGGCGGGGGTTCAGGGTGCGCAGCAGAGTCTTCATCCCGGACTCGGGAACGGTGACACACGCGGACGTACCGTCACCGTGGTCCAGGTGCAGCCATATGCCGCCGCCCTTCTCCACTCCCTGCGGGCGGTTCCAGTCGAACGGCGCGACGCCCTTGAGCCGGTTGTAGTCGATGGCGATGACGTAGTCGAAGTCGTGGACGTGCTCGTCGCCCTCCTCCGTCATCGCCGCGTAGGCGTTGTCGTCGTACCAGTAGGGCAGGCGGCTGCCGGGGTCTTCGAGGGACCCGCCCGCGTCCGTCAGGGAGAACGCGCCGACGGGGCTGCGCTCGTCGTCCAGGCGATGGTCGGTCGTCCAGCCCTGCCTGCCGTTGTGCGCGGGCCAGGTACCCGCGAGTTTCCAGGCGGTGCCCTTTCGCTCGTAGAGCACGACGGTGCTCTCGTCCGAGTCCCGGTCGTCGCCGTAGACGACCACCGCCTGGCGGCTGTCGGCCGGTACGCGCTTGGACATACGGCTTCCGACGCCCGGAAGGCGGGGCACCGCACCCGGGTTGGGGGACCCGGACGCCACCGGGATGCTGAGACCCGGCGCACCGGCGTGGTTCGGGCGCCCGCCGTCTCCGGCACACGCCGCGGTGCCGGCCAGCAGCACACCGCAGACGAGGGCCACGGGTATGACATGACGCGCCCCACGGCGCCGCGCCGACACTGGACTGGTCCGTACCACAGTAGATATCCGCATGATCAGGATGCTGCGGCGGGCGACCGCGGCCTGCATCCGCAGACGGCATCCGGCCTAACAGAAGGGCGTTCGCGCCGCCCCCGCCTTCGGGACCGGGCTCTAGTCCCACTCCCAGGTGATGCCGAGGACGCCCGGGCGGATCTGCTGCTCCACGAGATGGACCGAGCCGTGGGCGTTGAGGGTCAGGTCGGTGACCGACGTGCGGGGGGCGGTTGCCGAGGGGCGGGTGAAGCGGCGGCAGTGGACGGGGAGGGCGGCGCGGTCGAAGCCGATCTGGAGGGCGTACTGGCCGCCGCCGTAGGTGAAGCCGCGCACGTACTCCTCGCTGGGCGCGCCCGTTCCGTCCTCGAAGCGGTAGCCGAGGACGGCGGTCTCACCGGTTCTCAGCCGCGCGTCGAAGAGCAGTTCCACGACGACGATCCCCGAGGCGCCGTCGCGCCGGGTCCGCCCGACCCGGCAGTTGCCGAGGCCGCGTACCCGGACCCGTTCCGTGTCGCAGCCCGGGTCGCCGAGGTGGATGGCGAGATAGCGGTCGACGCCGTCGCGGTGGGCCCGTACGACATGGTGCGAGTCCCGTGCGAGCAGTTCCCGGCGGGCGCCGATGTGCACGTGCTCGTAGTGGATGACGGTGTGCAGCCCGCCGTCCTGCGGTGCGGCGAGGCTCGCCAGCAGTGATTCGAGCGCGGCGGCCGGTTCGAGGAGGGCGCGGTACGGACGGGCCGGGGGGCGGTCGCCGCTCGCGCGTGGTCCGATCAGCCGGGTGAGCGCGTGCGGGGGAAGCTCCAGGACCTCCTCCAGTACGGTGACGGCGCGCAGCGACTCGGGCCGGTCGGGCCGCCGTAGACCGCGCTGCCAGTAGCTGAGGCTGGTCACCCCGACCCGTATGCCTCGCTGGGCGAGCCGGTGCTGGACCCGGTGCAGTGCCAGCCCGCGCGCGGCGAGCGCGGCCCGGAGCGCGATGGCGAACGGGCCGGTGCGCAGGGCTTCGGCGAGTTCGGCCTCGGGGGTGGCGGGAGGGGCGGGGCGGCGGGACGGGCCGAGGGCCGGGTCACCGGGGCGCGGGGGGACATGGCGATCGGTAGCACGTGCTGCCATCGGGGCTCTTCCCTCTCCCGGCCCCCGTGATCGTCCTCCAGTGAACGTTCACTTCCCGTACGGGCACGGGGTGTTGCCTACGGGCCGCCACCTGCCGGCACCGCGGGGGCGTTCACAACCGTACTCGCGAAGTTTACTTCACCACCATCCCGCGGCGGATGCCGTTGACCGGGGCCCGGCGGCTGATCAAAGCTGCTGTGGCAGCGTCCGGACGCGCACCGCCACCCCCCACCCTGACTGGGAGCACTGCCATGTCCACCTTCAACCGGGGCCGTATACGGCTGGCGTCGCTGGCCCTCACGGCCGTCGCCGTCCTGACGCCCGCGTTCCTCCCGGCGGCCACCGCGCACGCCGCACCCGAGTCCGTGCGAAAGGCGGCGCCTTCGGCCGCCGCTCGCCCCGCGCTCGCCGCCGCCAAGCGGCTGAACATCACCATGCAGGCGCAGCAGAACAGCAATTGGTGCTGGGCGGCGAGCGGCAACACCATCGCCTCGTGGTTCGGGCGCGACTACAACCAGAACCAGTTCTGCGACGCCGCGTTCGGCCGCCCCCAGGGCAGCCCCTGCGGCAACTGGCAGGCGTCGCTGGACAATGTGCAGAGCGCCCTGGACTGGATGGGCATCAACCCCGGTACGTACGTGCGGGGTTACTTGCGCTACGCCACCGTGCAGAAGGAGATCGAGGCCGGCCGCCCCGTCGAGACGCGCATCGAGTGGAGCTCCGGGGGCGGGCACATGCATGTGCTCTACGGCTACGACGCCTCCGCCGGGCAGGTCTACTGGGGCGACCCCTGGCCCTCCAACTCCCGCTACAACTGGGCGGATTACGACTACTACGTGGACAACAACTCGTTCACCTGGACGCATTCGCTCTACGGGATCGGAGCGTGACCCCCATGACCTCGACCCGTCCGCGCACGGCCGTCGTCGCCCTGCTCGCCGCCACGGCCCTCGGCGTCCTCACCCCCGCCTCCGCCCACGCGGCCTCCGGTTTCCCCGCGCCCTTCACCACCTCGGCCACCGCCCAGGCACGGGAGGCGGCGTCCAGCCCCGCCACCCTCCACACCCTGTCGCGCTTCTTCGCCCGCGGCGGCGCCCTCAAGGCGGACGCGGCCCGCCCGCGTCTGGTCGGGCCCTCGGTGACCGTCTACTCCCTCGCTCCCGGTTTCGTCGCCGGGCGACCGGGCGCTCCCGTCGCAGCCCCGCAGTTCGTCGCGAGCAAGGCGGTCGCCGCCGACGGCCAGGTCGCCTCCCTGTGGACGGTACGGACGGCGCGGGGGTGGAAGGTCGTCAACATCGCGACCGGCGGCGACGAGACCGACTACGTCGGCAAGGCGCACGGCCGCGGAACCGTCTTCCAGGAGCCGCAGATCGACGCCTGGTACGTGGTGCGCGACGGCCGCGTGCTCCCGCTCGACCCCGACGCGCGCCGCGCCGTGGGCAAGGCCGGTGTCTCCCTGGCCGACTACCAGCGCCTGGTCCACAAGAAGTACGGCGACAAGCTCCCCGGCTCCGCCTACGACCGGGCGGGCAAGGGCGGCGGCTACGACGGCACCCCCGCGTCCGCGCCCGCGTCCGCCGCCCACCCGGCCACCGCGTCGGCCGCCACCGCGTCCACGGCCTTCACCGCGGCCGTC